>NZ_BAAHXB010000002.1:0-128123 GCF_054657215.1 Endothiovibrio diazotrophicus | reverse complement strand
ACCTTGGACGCTCTGCGTCCTGCAGCGCCGACGCGGAGCGTCCACGGGAAAAGCAGTGCCGACGTGGAGGCCGAGGTTACCACGCGGAGCGTGGTAACCAGGGGGAGATGATCGGACAAAGAAAAAGGGACCCGAAGGCCCCCTTTCCCAAATAAGGAGAATGATCGTCAGATCATTCTCCTTCGGCGACCGCCTTCATGGAGAGGCGGATGCGGCCCTGGCGGTCCACCTCCAGCACCTTCACCTTGATCACGTCGCCCTCGGAGAGCTTGTCGCTCACCCGCTCGACCCGCTCCTCGCTGATCTGCGAGATGTGCACCAGGCCGTCCTTGCCGGGGAGGATGGTGACGAAGGCGCCGAAGTCCATCAGGCGCGCCACCTTGCCCTCGTAGACCTTGCCCACCTCCACCTCGGCGGTGATCAGCTCGATGCGCCGACGCGCCTCGTCGGAGGCGGCCTTGTCGGCGGAGGCGATCTTGACGGTGCCGTCGTCGGTGATGTCGATGGTGGCCCCGGTCTCCTCCTGGATCGCGCGGATGGTGACGCCGCCCTTGCCGATGACGTCGCGGATCTTGTCGGGGTCGATCTTGATGGTGTCGATGCGCGGGGCGTACTCCGACATCTCCTCGCGCGGCGCGGGGATCGCCTCGACCATCTTGGAGAGGATGTGCAGCCGGCCGCCCTTGGCCTGGGCCAGCGCCTTCTCCATGATCTCCTTGGTGATGCCCTGGATCTTGATGTCCATCTGCAGCGCGGTGATGCCGCTCTCGGAGCCGGCCACCTTGAAGTCCATGTCGCCGAGGTGGTCCTCGTCGCCCATGATGTCGGAGAGGACGGCGAACTGGTCGCCCTCCTTCACCAGACCCATCGCGATGCCGGCCACCGGAGTCTTGATCGGCACACCGGCGTCCATCAGCGAGAGGATGGTGCCGCACACCGAGGCCATCGACGAGGAGCCGTTGGACTCGGTGATCTCGGAGACCACGCGCAGGGCGTAGGGGAAGTCGTCCAGCGTCGGCATCACCGCGTGCACGCCGCGCTTGGCGAGCCGGCCATGGCCGATCTCACGCCGCTTCGGGCTGCCGACGCGGCCGGTCTCGCCGACGCAGAAGGGGGGGAAGTTGTAGTGGAGCATGAACGGCTCCTTGCGCTCCCCCTCCAGGGCATCGATGATCTGCGCGTCGCGACCGGTGCCGAGGGTGGTGACCACCAGCGCCTGGGTCTCACCGCGGGTGAACAGCGCCGAGCCGTGGGTGCGCGGCAGCACGCCGGTGCGGATGAAGATGTCGCGCACCGCGTCGAGCGGGCGGCCGTCGATGCGCGGCTCGCCGTTGAGGATGCGACCGCGGACGATCTTCTTCTCCAGGCCGGAGAAGGCGCTGCGCACCTGCTCCTCGCTCCACGGCGCCTCGTCGCCGGCGCACAGCTTGTCGATGGTGGCGTGGCGCACCGCGGAGACCCGCTCCTGGCGCTCCAGCTTGTCCTTGATCCGGTAGGCCTCGCCCAGGTCGGCCTCGGCGGCATCGCTCACCGCGGCGGCCAGCGCCTCGTCCTTCACCGGGGCGGTCCACTCCCAGTCGGGCTTGCCGACCTCGGCCTTCAGCTCGCGGATGGCCTTGATCACCACCTTGGAGTGCTCGTGACCGAACATCACCGCGCCGAGCATCACCTCCTCGGAGAGCAGCTTGGCCTCGGACTCCACCATCAGCACCGCATCCTCGGTACCGGCCACCACCAGGTCGAGGTCGGACGCCTCGGTCTCGCTCATGGTCGGGTTGAGCAGGTACTCACCATCCTTGTAGCCGACGCGGGCGGCACCGATCGGCCCGTTGAACGGCAGACCGGAGATCGCCAGCGCGGCGGAGGTGCCGATCATGGAGGGGATGTCGGGATCGATCTCGGGGTTGAGCGACATCACGGTGAGGATGATCTGGACTTCATTGGTGAAGCCCTTGGGGAATAGGGGGCGAACCGGACGATCGATGAGACGGGAGGTGAGGATCTCCTTCTCGGAGGGGCGACCTTCGCGGCGGAAGAACCCGCCGGGGATCTTGCCCGCCGCGTAGGTCTTCTCCTGGTAGTCGACCGTCAGGGGGAAGAAATCGCGACCCTCCTGGGCTTCCTTCATGCCGACCACGGTGGCCATCACCACGGTGTCGTCCATGTCGACCATCACCGCGCCGCTGGCCTGGCGGGCGATCTCGCCCGTCTCGATGGTGACCGTATGGCCGCCGTAGCTGAAGCTCTTCTTTACAGGATTCACGATTTCGTTTCCTTATCCGCCTGGGTTTTGAAGTTTGGAAAACGCTTACTTGCGCAGGCCGAGGCGCGCGATCAGGTCCTGATAGCGGGAGAGATCCTTACCCTTCAGGTAGTCGAGCAGCTTGCGACGCTGGTTGACCAGACGCAGCAGCCCCTGGCGGGAGTGGTGATCGTGCTTGTGCTCGTTGAAGTGGCCGGTGAGATCCTCGATGCGGGCGGAAAGCAGGGCCACCTGCACCTCGGGGGAACCGGTATCACCCTCGCCGCGGGCGTAGTCCTTGACGATCTGGGCTTTCTGTTCGGCAGTGATCATGGGCGTGAACTCCTGAAGGTTGAAGCGGGCTCCAGTTCACGTTCCAGAGACCGCCGTGGGTAAAAAGGGGGCCTATTCTACCGGCCACCCCATATGTGAACAAGCCGCCTTCGGCGGTGAAGGAGATGGACAGGATTAACAGGATTTACAGGTTTTTGAATTGCGCAAGGGTCTTGCCCGCAATGCCGCCCGACGCGTCCGGCGACCTCGGACCATTTTGCCTCCTCTGGCCTGTCAATCCTGAAAAATCCTGTTAATCCTGTCCATTTCTTCTATAAATTCGTGCTTAGGCATCCGAGGCGATGAGGCGGCGCGGGGCGACGCGGCCGTGGTCATCGATCTCACCGAGGCCGAGGAACCGCTCCCCGCCATCCGAGGTAGCCCCGTAGATGCGCACCCAGCCGGCGGTGGGCGACTTGGGCACCTGGATCGGCTGCCCCTGACGCAGGTAGTAGGCGGAGTCGGCGTTGAGCCGCACCTCCGGCCAATCGCGGATCGCGGTATCGATCGGCAACAGGCTCGCGTCGAGGGCCGCAAAGCCCTCGTCGGCGAGCGCCTCCAGCTCTTCGATGGTGACCATTGCCTGGTTGTCGTAGGGATCGACACCGACCCGCCGCAACGCCTCCACGTAGGCGCCACACCCCAGCACCCCACCGATATCCTCGGCGAGGGTCCGCACGTAGGTCCCCTTGGAGCAACGCACATCGAAGGAGAGCCGGTCATCCTCGTAGTCCAGCAGGTCCAGGGCGTGGATGGTCACCGGGCGCGGCTTGCGCTCCACCTCCTTGCCTTCGCGGGCCAGCTTGTAGAGCCGCTCGCCCTGGTGCTTGAGGGCGGAGTACATCGGCGGGATCTGCTCGATCTCACCGACGAAGCCGGCCAGCACCGCGCGCATCCGCGCCTCGCCATACGCCTCCACCGGACGGGTCTCGATCACCTCGCCCTCGGCGTCGCCGGTATCGGTGCGCCGGCCGAGGCGGCAGACCACCCGGTAGTGCTTGTCGGCGTCGAGCAGGAAGCTGGAGACCTTGGTCGCCTCGCCGAGACAGAGCGGCAGCATGCCGCTGGCCAACGGGTCGAGACTGCCGGTATGCCCCACCTTGTTGGCGTTGAACAGCCGCTTGACGATCTGCACCGCGCGATTGGAGGTGATTCCCGAGGGCTTGTCGAGCAGGATCACGCCGTCGACCGGACGGCCGCGATTGCGCCGGCGCCCCATCAGCGTTCCGTCCCGGGCGTATCCGGCGTCTCATCCTCCTCGTCGTGGCGGTCGGCGGAGACCGCACGATCGATCAGCGAGGCCAGTTCGTTGCCACGCACCACCGAGTCGTCGTAGACGAAATGGAGCTGCGGCACCGAGCGCAGCACCATCCGCCGGCCCAGCTCGCGGCGCAGGAAGCCGGAGGCGCGGTTGAGCCCCTCGGCGGTCACCGTCGGCTCGGCGCCGAGCACGGTGAACCACACCTTGGCGTGGGCCAGATCCTTGCTCACCTCGACCGCGGCGATGGTCACCATCCCCACCCGCGGGTCCTTCACCTCGTCGCGGATCAACTCCGCCAGCTCGCGCTGCATCTGCTCGCCGACCCGGCGACTACGCGGAAACTCTCTCGGCATATCAGTCTCTACTCAACTCTCTGGAAAAAAACGCGGAGGGCGCAAAGACGCAGAGAACGCAGAGAAGAAGATATCAATACACTCTTCTTTCTCCGCGTTCTCTGCGTCTTTGCGTCCTCCGCGTTTAATCACCCAAGCTTAAAGGGTACGCTGAACCTCGTAGCGCTCGTAGACCTCGATCTGGTCACCGGGCTTGATGTCGTTGTAGTTCTTCACGCCGATACCGCACTCGGTACCCGCCTTCACCTCGTTGACGTCGTCCTTGAAGCGGCGCAACGACTCCAGCTCACCCTCGAAGATCACCACGTTGTCGCGCAACACGCGGATCGGGTTGGAGCGGCGCACCGCGCCATCGACCACGATGCAGCCGGCGATGGCGCCGAGAATCGAGGAGCGGAAGACGTCCTTCACCTCGGCCAGACCGACGATCTCCTCGCGGATCTCCGGCGAGAGCATGCCGGAGAGCGACGCCTTCACCTCGTCGAGCAGGTCGTAGATGACGCTGTAGTAGTGGAGATCCACCCCGGTGTCGGCGACCAGCCGGCGGGCGGTGGCGTCGGCGCGCACGTTGAAGCCGAACAGCACCGCATTGGAGGCCACCGCCAGGTTGACGTCGGACTCGTTGATGCCGCCGACCCCGGAGGCGACGATCTTCACCTCCGCCTCGTCGGTGGTGATCTTGTTCAGGGAGTCGCGCAACGCCTCCACCGAACCCTGCACGTCGGCCTTCACCACCACGTTGAGGGTCGCCTTGCCGCCCTGGCCGGCGGCCTGGGCGAAGATGTCTTCCATCTTCGCCGGCCCCTGCTGGGCGAGACGCACGTCGCGGAACTTGCCCTGGCGGAACAGCGCGATCTCGCGCGCCTTGCGCTCATCGGCCAGCGCCACCACCTCATCGCCGGCGTTGGGGGTGCCGGAGAGGCCGAGCACCACCGCCGGGATCGACGGACCGGCCTCGTCGATGGGCCGCCCCGCCTCGTCGAACATGGCGCGGACACGGCCGAACTCCTGGCCGGAGAGGATGATGTCGCCCTTCTTCAGGGTACCGGACTGGACCAGCACGGTGGCCACCGGGCCGCGCCCCTTGTCGAGGGAGGACTCCACCACCACGCCGTTGGCCAACCCCTCCCGGGGGGCGGTCAGCTCCATCACCTCGGCCTGCAGGGAGATCGCATCGAGCAGCGTATCGATGCCCTCGCCGGTCTTGGCGGAAACGTGGACGAACTGGGTGTCGCCGCCCCACTCCTCGGGGATCACCTCCTGGGCCACCAGTTCGTTCTTCACCCGATCCGGATCGGCCTCGGGCTTGTCGATCTTGTTCACCGCCACCACGATCGGCACGCCGGCGGCGCGGGAGTGCTGGATCGCCTCCTTGGTCTGCGGCATCACGCCGTCGTCGGCGGCCACCACCAGCACCACGATGTCGGTCACCTGGGCACCGCGGGCACGCATCGCGGTGAACGCGGCGTGGCCGGGAGTGTCGAGGAAGGAGATGGTCCCCCGGTCGGTCTCGACGTGGTAGGCGCCGATGTGCTGGGTGATGCCGCCGGCCTCGCCGGCCGCCACCTTGGCCTTGCGGATGTAGTCGAGGAGCGAGGTCTTGCCGTGGTCGACGTGACCCATGATGGTGACCACCGGGGGACGGGCGATCGCCTCACCACTCTCGCCGCGATCGGCGAGCAGCTCGTTCTCCAGGTCGTTCTCGCTCACCGCCTTGGCGGTGTGGCCCATCTCCTCGATCACCAGGATCGCGGTATCCTGGTCGAGGACCTGGTTGATGGTGGCCATGGAGCCCATCTTCATCAGGGTCTTGATCACCTCGGCCGCCTTCACCGCCATCTTCGCCGCGAGATCGGCGACGGTAATGGTCTCGGGTACGGAGACCTCACGCACCACCGGCGCGGTGGGCCGCGCGAAGCCGTGGGCGCCACCGCCGGAGGAGGCGGCACGACGCGGCGCGGACTTCCCCCCCTTCTTGCGGCGACCACGCTTGTCGGCGGCCACGTGCAGCTCCTTGCGACCGTACTTGCCCTTACGCTCGTCGTCGTCGCGCTTGGCCGGGGCCTCGACGCGCTTCGGCGGCTCGACCCGCTTGGGCGTGTCCGCGCCCTTGCGTTGGGTGACCTGCTCGGCAGCCAGGCGCGCCTCCTCGGCGGCGCGCTTGGCGGCCTCCTCCTCGGCACGTTTGGCAGCCTCCTCCTCGGCGCGCCTGGCGGCCTCCTCCGCCTCCTGCTCCTTGCGGCGGGCCTCCTCCTCGGCGGCGATGCGGGCGGCCTCCGCCTCCTCAGCGGCACGGCGCTCGGCCTCCTCGGCGGCGCGCGCATCCTCCTCGGCCTGGCGCTTCTCCGCGTCCTGGTCCTCGATGAGCGAGCGCTTGACGTAGGTGCGTTTCTTGCGCACCTCGACGTTGACGGTCTTGCGCCCGGCACCGCCGCCCACCTTCAGCTCGCTGACGGTCTTGCGCTTGAGGGTGATCTTCTTCGGCTCCTCGGTGCCAACCTCCACCTCGGCCTCGTCTTTGCCGTGACTCTTGCGCAGGAAACGCAGCAGTTGCAGCTTCTCCTTGTCGCTGATTTCGTCATCGGCCTTGGAGATGGAGAGCCCCGCCTCACCCAACTGGGTGAGCAGGCGCTCCACCGGTATGCCGACCACGTCGGCAAACTGTTTCACGGTCACTTTCGCCATGAGTCGTACCCCCTCCGGCGGTTAGTCCTGCTGGTTCTCCTCGAACCAATGGGCGCGCGCGGCCATAATCAGCTTGGCGGCGCGCTCTTCGTCCATCCCCTCGATCTCCAGCAGGTCGTCCACCGCGAGTTCCGCCAAGTCCTCGCGTGTCACTACCTTTTGGCCGGCGAGCATTCGCGCCAGCTCCTCGTCCATCCCCTCGACTTCCAACAGGTCGTCGGCGGGCTCCGCAGTCTCCTCGTCGGCGATCGCCCGGATCAGCAGCACGTCCTTGGCGCGTGCCCGCAGCTCCTCGACGATCGCCTCGTCGAACTCTTCGATCTCGGTCATCTCGGAGGCCGGCACGTAGGCCACCTCCTCGATGGTGGTGAACCCCTCCTGCACCAGGATGTTGGCCACCTCCTCGTCCACGTCCAGCGCCTCCATGAACAGCTTCAGCACCTTCTGTGCCTCGGCCTCGCTCTTCTCCTCGGCCTGCTGCTCGGTCATCACGTTGAGCTCCCAGCCGGTAAGCTGGGAGGCCAACCGCACGTTCTGGCCACTGCGGCCGATCGCCTGGGAGAGGTTCTCCTCGGCCACCGCCACATCCATCGAATGGGAGTCCTCGTCGACGATGATCGAGACCACCTCGGCCGGCGCCATCGCGTTGATCACGAACTGCGCCGGATTGTCGTCGGAGGGAATGATATCGACCCGCTCGCCGGCCAGCTCGTTGGAGACCGCCTGGACGCGGGAGCCACGCATGCCGACGCAGGCGCCGACCGGGTCGATCCGGGGATCGATGGACTTCACCGCGATCTTCGCGCGGGAGCCGGGATCACGGGCGGCGCCGAGGATCTCGATCATCCCCTGGCCCACCTCCGGCACCTCCAGCTTGAACAGCTCCATCAGCAGCTGCGGCGCGGTGCGCGAGATGAACAGCTGCGGACCGCGCGGCTCGGGGCGGACGTCGTAGAGGTAGCCGCGGATACGATCGCCGGGACGCACCGCCTCGCGCGGGATCATCTGATCGCGGGAGATCTGTGCCTCGACGTTCTCGCCCATGTCGAGGATCACGCCGCCGCGCTCGGTACGTTTGACCACGCCCATCATCAGCTCGCCGATCCGCCCCTTGAACTGCTCGACCACCCGCGCCCGCTCGGCCTCGCGCACCTTCTGCACGATCACCTGCTTGGCGGTCTGCGCGGCGATGCGGCCGAACACCGGGTTCTCCATCGGCTCTTCGATGTAGTCGCCCACCTCCTTGGCAGTATCGATGTCGATGGCGTCCATGTGGCGGATCTCGCGATCGGGCTCCTCCATCACGGCGTCGTCCGGGATCACCAGCCAACGGCGGAAGGTGGCGTAGTCGCCGGTGGCGCGATCGATCGCCACCCGGGCATCGATCTCGCCGCCGTGGCGCTTCTTCGCCGCGGATGCCAGGGCCGCCTCGATCGCCTCGAAGATGATCTGTTTGTCGACCCCCTTCTCGTTGGAAACCGCCTCGACCACCAACAAAATTTCTTTGCTCATGCTGATGCCTCCGACAAAACCCGACTCGAGCTACATGGCCGAATCAAACTACATGGCCGAATCCAGACCATGGGCGATCAGATATCGGGAACCAGGCGCGCGTCATGGATGGAGTCGAAGTCGAGTTCGACCCGCTCTCCCTCCATCTCAATGGCCACGCATCCACCTTCAAAACCCAGCAGCCGTCCCTTGAACCGCTTGCGCCCGTCGACCGGAGCCAAGGTGCGGATCTTCACCTCGCGCCCGGCAAACCGCCGAAAATCCTCCTCGCGGAACAGCGGACGGTCGAGCCCCGGCGAGGAGACCTCCAGGGTGTACTGCCCCGGAATCGGATCCTCCACGTCGAGCACCGCGCTCAAATGGCGGCTGAGGTCGGCGCAGTCGTCCACCGTCACCCCCTGCGCCTTGTCGATGTAGACCCGCAGCAGCGAGTGGTGCCCGGCGGTGTGGAATTCCACCCCGACGGTCTCGAAGGCCATCGCCTCGGCGGTCTGCTCGACCAGCTCGCGCAGCTTCTCGGGTACGCCTCTCATGGACTCCGCTTACCGCAAAAAAAAGTGGGCCGACGCCCACTTCCGCTGTCCCGCCGCCGGCGCCCGAAAGGACGCAAGCGCCGGGGTAATAACAAAAAAGCCCCGAAAACGGGGCTCTTTTTAAAGAGTGGTAGCGGGGGCAGGATTTGAACCTGCGACCTTCGGGTTATGAGCCCGACGAGCTGCCAGACTGCTCCACCCCGCACTGGATGGCCGGTATAGTAGTGACCCGACCGCTGGAGGTCAACCCCTCATTTGGTTTTTTGCCGCAAAGCCGGCAAAAAACCGAAAATTGGTAACGGAGAACGGTCTTGAGGGCCATCCGCTTCGCGAAGGTCTCCCCGTCGGACGTCGACTTCAATAGTGAGCGAGGGGTCTGCTACCCGGGGGGGGGCGCCCCGCGTTACCATGAACCCCCTGCCAACCGGAGCCGACCATGTCCGCCGAAACCTCCTTCCGCATCGATCTCGAACAGGTCGAGGATTACGAATTCCGCGTACGCTTCGACCGCGAGCAGTTCCCCGACCTGCTGCTGGACGAACCGGCGCCGCTGGGCCGGGATGCCGGCCCCAACGCCTCGCGCATCCTCGGCGCGGCGGTGGCCAACTGCCTGTCGGCATCCCTTCTGTTCTGCCTGCGCAAGTCCCACCAGAGCCCCGGCAAGGTGAAGGCGGGGGTGACCGTGGAGATGGCGCGCAACGAGCGCAACCGGCTGCGGGTCGGGCGCATCCAGGTGGATATCGACGTCGCCGGTCTGGACGATCCGGCGCGCATGGGACGCTGCCTCGATCTGTTCGAGGAGTTCTGCGTGGTCACCGCCAGCATCCGCGAAGGGATCACGGTGGAGGTGGCGGTCACCGCCGACGGGCGCCCGCTGGATCTCTGAGCGGTGGAAGGGACGACGGCCTGGACCCTGCGCAAGGCGCCGGCCATCAAGCGACTGCTGCTGCGGCTGGGCGAGCGTTTCGGCGCCGACACCCTCGCCCTGGACACCCGCCCCACCGAGCACCAGGCGATCCACCTCGCGCTCTGGGACCAGCCGGCGCTCGCCGCCTATGTCCACACCTACGGTCAGCCCGCCGATCGCTTCGGCCTGCATCTGGAGTTTCCGGCCACCGACGGGCAGCCGCTACCGCCCGAGGAGGTCTATGAGGAGCTGACCGCGGAGCAGCTGCTGGAGGCCCTGGCAATCCATTTCGAACTGCCCGGGAATGGCGGGGAGTAGCGCGCCGCTCAACCGGCCGCCCCCTCCCGGAGCAAGCGGGCCAGACGCCGGCGCAATGGGGGCATCGTCACCCAGGCACGCAGCGAGCGCTTGCGGCTCCCTTTGATCAGCGAGGAGGGATCGAAATAGGCCCTGGCGTTGCCCGGCGTCAGCACGAACGGGGGCTGGCCTGCGCCACACAGCAGGGCACTCATCACCAGGGCGCCGGTGCGGTGGTTGCCTTCGACGAAGAGCTGGGGTTCGGAGAGGATGTGGATATAGGCGCCGGCGGCCCGCTCCCACACCGTATCGCCGCCGTGGTCGGCGAGATAGTTCATCAGCGCCCGGACGCCACCGGGGCTGCGGTCGTCATAGAAGCGCCGCGCGGTCTGCTCCAGGTGGGGCGGCCACTCTTCCCGCTCGCCGGGACAGCTTCCGCACAGCACCAGGCAATTGAGCCGCAGCAGGTGGCGGGAGTTGCCGACGGCGAGCGGGTCGATGCCCTCCGCCAGCAGGTGGGCCAGGTAGCGATAGCCGGCGAGGAGGTAATCGACCACCTCGTCGCTCAGCGGATCGCGCGACGTGCCCAGCGCACCGTTGATATGCGCGAAGTCGCGCTGTACGGCACGCAGCGACCGCTCGATGGCCGCGAGATCGAAAGCGCCGGTCGACAATCCTTCGCCGCCTCGTTTCCGCTCAGCTGAACTCGCCGGAGATGTACTCCTTGGTGAGCTGCTCCCGCGGATCCTCGAAGACCTGCTGCGTCGCCCCCATCTCCACCAGATAGCCGGTGCGCCCGCCCTTGGAGATGTCCACGGAGAAGAACGCCGTGGTATCGGCGACTCGCGTGGCCTGCTGCATGTTGTGGGTCACCAGGGCGAGGGTGTAGTTCTCCTTCAGCTCCAGCATCAGCTCCTCCACCTGGCGGGTGGCGATGGGGTCGAGGGCGGAACAGGGCTCGTCCATCAACAGCACGTCAGGTTCGGTGGCCACCGCGCGGGCGATGCACAGGCGCTGCTGCTGACCGCCGGAGAGGGAGAGGCCGCTGTTCTTCAGCTTGTCCTTGACCTCCTTCCACAGGGCCGCCCGCTCCAGGGCGGCCTGCACCTTCTCCTCCACGTCACCGCGGAAGCGGTTCAGCCGCAGACCGAAGGCGACGTTGTCGTAAATGCTCATGGAAAAGGGGTTCGGCTGCTGGAACACCATGCCGATGTAACGGCGCACCACCACCGGATCCACCCGCTTGGCGTAGATGTCCTGGCCGTGGTACATCACGCTGCCCTCGAAGCGGAAGGCCGTGATCAGGTCGTTCATCCGGTTCAGGCTGCGCAGCACGGTGGACTTGCCGCAGCCCGAGGGGCCGATGAAGCCGGTGATCTTCTTCTTCTCGATGGGCACCGTACTATCGCGCACGGCGAGGAAGTCACCGTAGAAGATCTTGCCCACGCTGCAATTGATGACGACATCGCCGTTCGCCTGGAACGGCTCCGCGACGAACGCCGCCTCTGCGGTTGCACTCATTTGACTCTACCTCGGTTGCGAATTTTGGCGATTGGCGGAGGACAAGGTCCGTTCCCCGACGGAAATCGCCTCATACCTTCGGCTGCCCGAACAGGCGCGCCAGGATGTTGAACACCAGCACGATCAGCACCAGCACCAGGGACGCCGCCCAGGCGAGCTCGATCTGGTTTGCGAAGGGCATGCCGGAGAAGTTGTAGATCAGGATGGAGAGGGAGGCGGTGGGTTCGCCCAACTCCGAGATGTAGTAGTTGCTGAACAGCGCGGTGAACAGCAGCGGCGCCGACTCGCCCGCCGCGCCGGCGATGGCCAGCATCACCCCGGTGAGGATGCCCGGCAGTCCGGTGGGCAGCACCACTTTCCAGATCACCTGGGTGCGGGTGCAGCCCATGCCGTAGGCCGCATCCTTCATCCGCTGTGGCACCTGCGCCATCGCCTCTTCGGCGGCCAGCACCACGGTGGGGAGCATCAGCACCGCCAGCGCGATGCCGCCGGCCCACGCCGAGTAGCCCCAGTTGACCACCACCACCGCGTAGACGAAGACACCCGCGAGGATCGAGGGGAAGCCGGTGAGCACCTTGGCGAGGAAACGCGAGGTGGTGGCGATGCGGCTCTTCGGGTCGAGCACGCCCAGGTAGATCGCCGCCAGGATGCCGGTGGGAAGGCTGATCAGCGAGGCGATCAGTACCATCACCAGGGTACCGACGATGGCTGGACCGACGCCGCCGCCCATCTCGAAGCCGGCCGGCGGCAGACCGGTCAGCACCTCGGCGAACTCGGCGCTGAACAGCCGCGAGCCTCCCTGCACCAGCAGCATGTAGATCACCGAGAAGAGCGGAACCGCGGCGAGCAGCGCGAAGATCCAGGTGAGGCCGGTCAACAGGCCGCTCTTGACCGCGCGGATCTCGAACGGCTGGCGGTTCAACTGCGGCACCGCGGCCTCCTGCACGGAGGCGGTGAGTTCGACGTCGCTCATTTCTTACCCTCGAACTTGCGAATGGTGTACTGCTGCACGGCCAGGCCGGCCACGTTGACCACGAAGGTGATGGCGAGCAGCACCAGGGCGGCATACATCAGCGCCTGCACCTCGATCTGGCCCGCCTCCGGGAAGTTGGAGGCGAGCAGCGAGGCCAGGGTATCGGCCGGGGCAAACAGCGAGAGGCTGATCTGGTTGGCGTTGCCGATCAGCATCGCCAGCGCCATGGTCTCGCCGAGGGCGCGGCCGAAACCGAGGACCAGGGCAGCGAGGATGCCGGAGGAGGCGGTGGGGAGCATCACCTTGAGGATCGCCTCCCAGCGGGTGGTGCCCATGCCGTAGGCGGCCTCCTTCACCTTGTAGGGAATGCGCCGGAAGGCGTCCACCGAGATGGCGGCGACGGTCGGCAGGATCATGATCGCCAGCACCAGGGCGGCGGGGGCCATGCCCGGACCGGCCAGGTCGCTGCCGAACAGCGGGAACCAGCCCAGATGCCCGTGCAGCCACTCGGCACCGGGCTTGAGCAGCGGGATCAACACGTGGATGCCCCACAGGCCGAACACCACCGACGGGATCGCCGCCAGCATCTCGACGACGGTGCGAAACACCGTCGCCAGACGGTGGTGGATGAAATCCTGGGTCAGGAAGATGGCGATGCCGATGCCGAACAGCCCGCCGATCAGCAGGGCCAGCAGGGAGCTGTATAAAGTACCCCAGATCTCGGGAAGGACACCGAATTGACCCTGGCTGGCGTTCCAACTGGTGCCGGTGACGAAACCGAGGCCGTACTCGCCGATCGCCGGCGCCGCCTGGCGCCCGATCTCCCACAGGATGTAGGCGGCGAGCGCGATGATCAGCACGGCGCTACTCCAGGCGACGCTGCGGAAGATGCGGTCCCGGGTGTATTCCGCCGCGCTGGGGGGACATGAAAGAGAGGTCGCGGAGGCGGCCGCTTCGATGTGCTTGCTCATAGGCTTTCCGACCGTGATCACTTGCCCTGCCCGGACCGCACAAGCGGTCCGGGCCCACGGGTCATGTCATGCCGTTACTTGATGTACTCGGCGGCAGACAGGACCTTCTCCGCGACGCTCGCGGGCAGCGGGATGTAGCCCATGGAGTCGGCGATCTTCTGCCCCTCCTCGACGCCGTAGCGCACCAACTTGCGCAGGGCTTCGGCCTTGGCGTCGTCCTGGTCCTTGTAGAACAGCATCCAGGTGAAGCTGGCGATCGGGTAGGAGGCATCGCCCTCGGGGTCGGTGACCCAGGCGATCAGGTTCGGCACGTCGCTGCCGGGCAGGGTGCCCTCGGGGAACCGGGCGGCGGCCAGGGCGGCGGCACCGCTCTCCGGACCGGGGGCGACGAACTTGCCGGCCTTGTTCTCCAGCTTGGCGACCTGCTTCCAGCCGGTCAGCTTGGCGTAGCCGTACTCGACATAGCCGATGGCGCCGTCGTTCTGCTGCACCTGGGCGGTAACGCCGTCGTTCTTCGGCGCGGCGACGAAGGTGCCGGTCTGCGGCCAGGCCGGGGCCTTGCCCTGGCCGACGTTGTTCTTGAAGGTGTCGCTGATCGCCGAGAGGTGACCGGTGAAGATGAACGAGGTGCCGGAGGAGTCGGAACGGGTCACCACGGTGATGTTCTTGTCGGGCAGCGAGACGCCGGGGTTGGTGGCGGCGATGGCCGGATCGTTCCACTTGGTCACGGTGCCGGAGAAGATGCCGGCGTAGGCGGTGCGCGACAGCTTCAGGCCATCGACCCCCTTGAGGTGGTAGATCAGCACGATCTCACCGGCGGTCATCGGCAGCAGGACCACGCCCTGCTTCACCTTGGCCATCTCCTTCTCATTCATCGCCGCGTCGGAAGCGGCGAAGTCCACCGTGCCGTTGATCAGGTCCTGGATGCCCGCGCCGCTACCCTTGGACTGGTAGTCGACGCGGATGCCGTCATGGGAAGCGCTGAAGTCCTTGAACCACTTGGAGTAGATCGGGAAGGGGAAGCTCGCGCCGGAGCCGTTCAACTTGACCTCAGCACCGGCGCTGGCGGAGAGGGCCATCATCGAGGCGAATCCGGCGGCGAGTGCCACCTTGGTGAAATACGACTTTCGCATCATTGCTTGCTCCCATGGGATGAATGAAAAAACAGGCGGCAACGCGAGGCCGCTGAAGCTCATCCTTGAGCCTCGCCGGACCCCGGCGTGCCGAAGCAGCGTGGGAGTATCTCCGCCGCGTATGACGTTGACGTGAAGCTTTGATGACAGGGATTTGTGAACGGAACGCGCGGCGGTTCCGACAGGGTGTGCCGCCGTCACCGGGAGGACCGCACCCCGCCATGGAGGGAGAAATTTCGAGCCAATGGACACTAAACCGCCGGCCGAGGCGAACGCCGGCCGACACCCGACAACCGAGGAGCGATACGCCATGACACCGCTGGAACGCGTCGAAAGCCTGCACCGGGAGCTGGTTCAGCACTACCACGAGGCGCGGGACGCCGAACTGCGCGCCGCAACCAAGCTGCTGCTGGTCGCCATCGCCGAGCTGATGCGCCACGGCGGCCCCGGCTGGCACAACCTGCTGAACGAATACACCCAGATCGCCCGGCAGGACCCGGAGCGCTTCCGGCGCATGGTGCAGGCCAACCGGACCAATCCGGGGGATCCCGGCGACGACCATCAGTTGCTATGTTGACTAACGCCCCCGGCGCTCACACCGCCCGCAAACAGTGCACGCTGAAGTGCTGTTCCGCGTCCAGCCACACCTCGCACGGCGCAAACCCGGCGCCGGCGGCGAGTTGTTGAAAACCGTCCACCGTGTATTTGTACGAATTCTCCGTGTGCAGGCTCTCCCCCTCGGCGAAATCGACGCACTCCCCGGCGATCCGCGCCTGCTGGGGAATGCGGCTGATGAGATGCATCTCGATCCGCCCCGGCATGGGGTTGTAGAAGGCGTAGTGGGCAAAGTGATCGATCTCGAAATCCGCCTCCAGCTCGCGGTTCATCCGCTCCAGCAGATTGAGATTGAACGCCGCGGTGACCCCGTCGCGGTCGTTGTAGGCGTCGTTGAGTACGGTGGGCTCCTTCTTCAGATCGACGCCGATGAGCAGATGGCCGCCCACACCGAGGAGTTCACGCGTGCGTTGCAACAACAGGCAGGCCGCGTCGGGCTCGAAGTTACCGATGCTGGAACCGGGAAAGAAGGCCGCACGCGGCAGCTCGGACGGGCTGTGCGGTAGCTCGAACGGGGCCGAGTAGTCCGCGCAGGTGGCGTGTATCTGCAATTGCGGATAGTCGCCGGCGAGGGTCTGTGCCGACTCCAGCAGATGCTGCCTGGAGATGTCGATGGGCATGTAGGCCGCCGGTCGCAGCGCATCCAACAGCAGCCGAACCTTCCTGCTGCTGCCGCTGCCCAGCTCCAACAGCAGGCAATCCTTGCCCAGATAGCCGGCCATGGCCGGGGCATGCCGTTCGAGAATGCCGATCTCGGTGCGGGTGGGATAGTACTCGGGCAACTCGGTGATGGTATCGAACAGCTGCGAGCCGCGCCGGTCGTAGAAGAACTTCGGCGACAGCCGCTTGCGCTCCGCCCCCATGCCGCTCAACACCTCGCTCTTGAAGTCGGCCAGCGACGGGTGCAGATCGTAGAATTGGAGGTTCATGCCGCATCCTCCGCCAGACGCATGCCCTTGAACTGCCAGCGCTCGTGGGGATAGAAGAAGTTGCGGTAGGTGACGCGCACATGGTCGTCCGCGGTGACGCAGGAGGCGCCGCGCAGGGTCTGCTGGTTGCACATGAACTTGCCGTTGTATTCGCCCAATGCGCCGGAGGCGGTGCGGAAACCGGGGTAAGGTTGATAGGCGCTGCGAGTCCACTCCCACACGTCGCCGAACAGTTGCTGCAGGCCACCGCCATCCTGTTCCGAGGCCGGGGTAGGATGCAGAAAGTCCGCGTTGCGCAGGTTGCCGGCGACGGTGCAATTGGCCGCCGCGCACTCCCACTCCGCCTCCGTGGGCAACCGCTTGCCCGCCCAGGTGGCATAGGCATCCGCCTCGTAATAACTGATGTGACACACCGGCTCGTCTTCCCGCAGCGGCCGCATACCGCCCAAGGTGTAGAGCCACCACGCACCATCCTGCCGCTCCCAATAGAGCGGCGCGCGCCATTGGCGTTCGTGGATGCACTTCCAGCCGTCGGATAGCCACAGCGCCGGATCGTCGTAACCGCCGGCCTCGATGAACTCCAGGTATTCGCCGTTGGTGACCAGCCGCGAGGCCAGCCGATAGGGTTGGACGAACACGCCATGGCGCGGGCGCTCGTTGTCGTAGGCGAAGCCGTCGCCGGCGTAGCCGATCTCGCGCACCCCGCCGGAGAACTCCAGCCACTGCGGCGGAGCCACCCGCACGACGGGGCTCTCGGGCAGCTCGTCGCGATAGGCCGGGCGCAACGGATTGAAGCCGAGATTATATTTCAGGTCGGTCAACAACAGCTCCTGGTGCTGCTGTTCGTGATTGAGTCCGATGTAGAGCCGTAGCGCGATCTGCTCCCACGCCGACTGCGGGGCACCATCGATCAACTCACCCATCTGCTCGTCGACGTGGGCGCAGTAACGGAAGATCTCCTCCACCGTCGGCCGCGACAGCAACCCCCGTTGCGGCCGCGGGAAAAAGCCGCCCGTGACCTGCTCATAGTAGGAGTTGAACAGATAACGATAACGCGGATGGAAGGGACGGTAGCCGGGCTTGAATTCGACCAGGATGAAGGTCTCGAAGAACCAGGTGACGTGGGCGACGTGCCATTTCGCCGGGCTCGCCTCGACGGTGGTCTGGATCACGTAGTCCTCGACCGCCAGCGGACTACAGATCCGCGCCGTCTCCTGCCGAATGCGACGGAAATCGGCCACTGCCTCGCCGCGGGCAACGGCATGGGGGAAAGACATCGTATCGACCCTCCTGCTGAGCGACATCATCCAAACAGGTCATCTCATCCATCACCACCGGCCATCGGAACCACCCGCCGGTGGGAGCATTCCACTCCCTTGGGGCCGGCGCTTCGCGATCGGCCACACCGAAGCGCCGCCGCATGATGCAGCGCATACCCGGCCGCTCCTGCGATCTCGCGACCAAGGGGGAACTGGATGATATTTACGTTATTTATAGGTTCGGGCGTGCGCCGCAGAATAACACTGTTCCCCCCCGTTACCTAGGTGACGAACGATTTGTCGAAAAAAAGTGATGCGACAAGATACACCGAACGACAACCATTATATTGATACTCACTCATTCCGCTCATCCGCGTCGATTGCCGTCATTACGCTACCTATGGAATATGACTTTCCCGTTTCTCCCTCGGCGCTTGTGCCACCGCAAATTTCATTGCACTATCGGCCCGCAAGATACAATCAACGCAGCATGAATAATTCATAAAACATTCGAGCAACCGTATTCGCTCGATCAGGATACGGAGCGCGATCGCGCACCCCTTCCGCCCGCTATCAAGGAACCGACGCGAACATGCCGATCCACGAACCCGACCCCTGGCGGATCCCCTTCTTCGCGGATACCCCCTGCCCGGCGGATATCCATATTCCGACCAAGGACCCCGATGCCTGGAACCGCCATGCACAGCATCGCTGGGTCTACGACAAGCTGCGCATCGCCGAGAGCCAGGGGCTCGCTTGCGCCCCTCACGGCGTCGCCCCGCCGCGCTTTCCGGTCTTCTCCAAGCCGCTGGTCAATCTGATGAGCATGGGGGCCGGCAGCCGCACCCTGCACAGCAGCGAGGAGTACGAAGACGCCAAGACCGCCGGTCACCTGTGGATGGAGCTGCTCAGCGGACGACACGTATCGAGCGACGTCGCGCTGGTGGACGGGGTCGCCCGCTGGTGGCGCCACGCCACCGGCGTCCCGCTGGCCGGCGGCACCTTCGACTACTGGACCATCCAGGCGGCACCGGAACCCGAACTGGAGGCCTACTGCGGCGCCTGGATCGAGACCCATCTCAGGGGCTACACCGGCATGCTCAACCTGGAGACCATCGGCGGCCGCATCATCGAGGTCCACCTCCGCTTCGCCGACCAGTGGCCGGACCTCTACGGCGCCGGCTGGGTCGAGGCGCTGGTGCGGCTCTACGCGCAGGGGCGCTGGGAGTTCGCCGACCCCGACCGACGCGACGGCTACTCCGTGGTGCTGTTCACGCCCCACGACGATCATCAGCGCCCGCCGCCGCCGGAGCGGATCGAGCAGGCGCGGCGCCTCCCCGGGGTGACCTCGGTACAGATCCCGTTCCACACCGACCGCCCCGCCGCCAGCCACTCGATGCCGCCGGGCGGCTTCCGCCTCGCCATCGTCAACTGCCACGACCTCGAGGCGGGGCGCGCCGCGCGCCGCCTGCTGGCCCGCTCACTGCCGGAAGCGGGGACGATTCAAGCATCGACCGATACCAACAGGCACCGCCCACCGATGGCGGCGCCACCACAACGAGGAGGGGGAAGCGATGAAATGGTTTCGTAAGGAGATCGCCCCGCGGGGCGCGCTGCTCGCGCTCACCGCGCTGCTCGCATCGGGGGTGATCGCCCCCAGCTGGGCCGACGGCTGCGGCAAGGGTTTCAGTCCGCAGGCCCTGAAGCCCACCGATCCGCAACTCTGCCAATCCCTGGCGGCCGCGGTACGCGACCCCTCGGCGCTGCCGCTGAACCAATACGAAGAGCAGCTCAACCAGTTCTTCGGCCACTGGTGCCACCGCGACCCCGCCTCCGGCTGGGCGCACGACAAGGATGTGCGCGACACCGGGCCCTACACCGCGGTCCGCGGCAGCGGTGAGTGGAGCGGGAACTATCACGGCACCCACTCGCCGGTGATGATCTGGTACTCGCCGGAGATGGTGGAGTGGCTCAAGACCAACCGCCCGGCGGGGGGCGAGCCGGTGGCCGCGCCCGCGCCGATCCCCGACGGCGCGATCATGGTCAAGGAGATGTACCCCACGCCGGCCGCCGCCTGTGCCGGCACCGACCCCTACCACCTCTTTCCCACCAGCGGCGCGGCGATCATGGTGCGCGACCGCCAAGCCTCCCACGACGGCTGGTTCTGGGGCTGGTACGGCTGGGAAGGCGAGGGCTGGAGCCCGGACTGGCCGGCCGACCCGAAGAAGAACGGACTGCCCAACATGGGCTTCGGCCAGTACTGCATGAACTGCCACGCCTCGGCCCAGCAGATGACCTTCTCCGACCTGCGCAACATCGCCGGCGAGCCCGGCGATCCGCTGGTCTATCTCTCCCAGGACTTCTTCAACAACCAGTATCTCGGAGGCGGCACCCCCGCTACACCGGCCAAGCGCTCACCGGCCAACGACACCATGAGCGGGCTCATGACCTCCAGCGACATCCACCAGCAACACGCGACCGTCGAAGGGGGCACCGTCCCGCTCACCTCGCCGCTCGCCCAGTCCCTGCCGGAGATGCCCTCGTCGATCAAACGCAAGGGCGACGAAGGGGGATCGGGCCGCCACGTCCCCTTCCGCCTCACCTCGCAGACCTACGACAACGTCTGGATGCCCGCCTCGGGCCCCGCCCCGGAGAGCATGTACCTGACCAGCGACCAGTGCCTCGGCTGCCACGACGCCGGCAGTACCGGCCTGCAGTTCGACATGACCACGCCCGACCCCCACGGCGACAAGCTGCTCAACCTCTCCCCCTACGCCACCTGGCGCACCTCGCCGATGGGCCTGGCCGGACGGGACCCGATCTTCCTCGCCCAGTTGGCGAGCGAGACCCAGACCTTCCACCCGGAGAGCTCCGACCTGATCCAGACCACCTGCCTCGGCTGCCACGGCATCCAGGGGCAGCGTCAGTACCAGATCGACCACTTCCAGAAGGACGGGGAGTGCGGGACCTTCGAACGCTCGATGATCGACGCCGCCCCCTACCCGGACGGCAACCCCGCCGCCAAGGACGCCAAATACGGCGCCCTCTCCCGCGACGGCATCGCCTGCTCCGGCTGCCACCACATGGTGCTGGGGCCGCAGGATACGCAGAAGTATCAGGGGGCGACGCAGAACGCCTGCGTAATGCAGCGTCAAGCGCTGTTGAACCCCGACGAAACCGGCTTCGCCAAGACCTTCACCGGCAGCTTCCTGGTGGGTGAGGAGGACAAGTTCTACGGCCCGTTCGCCCAGCCGAAGACCCGGCCGATGGTGCAATCCCTGGGCACCGCCCCCGCGCAGAACGCCATCATGAAGGACTCGGAGGTGTGCGGCACCTGCCACACGGTGCATCTGCCGGTGATCGACAACGGAAAATTCATCGGCCACTTCTACGAGCAGACCACCTATCCCGAGTGGGCCTTCAGCGACTACCGTACCGGCAAATCGGTGTACGGCCCGCTGCCGGAAGGCGCCGGGCCCAAGGCGCAGAGCTGCCAGGGCTGCCACATGGCCTCCGGCGACCAACACGGCAAGTTCCGCAGCAAGATCGCCAGCATCCAGGAGTTCTCCAACTTCCCCGAGGCCGAGCACCGGCTGCCCAAGGAGGAGATCGACCTGCAGGTGCGTGAAGGCTTTGCCAAGCACACCCTGGTCGGCCTCAACCTGTTCCTGGTGGAGATGTTCAAGCAGTTCCCCGAGGTGCTGGGGGTCTCCGAACAGGACCCGATGCTGGGGAGCAAGGGGCTGAGCCCGATCCAGCTCACCGCCCGCGCCATGGAGGAGCAGGCCGCCCACGCCACCGCCACCATCCAGGTGGTCGGCAAGCCGACCATCGCCAAGGGCCAGCTCGCCGCCACCGTCGCCATCGCCAGCCTGACCGGCCACAAGTTCCCCTCCGGGGTCGGCTTCCGCCGCGCCTTCCTCACCTTCGAGGTGCTCGACGCCAAGGGCGACACCCTGTGGGCCTCGGGGCGGGTCAACCCGGCCGGCGAACTGGTCGACGAGCAGGGCCAGGTGCTCCCCGGCGAGCTGTGGTGGGAGAAGGACTGCGCGGGACGGATCGCCCCGGAGAAGCGCCTGCACCAACCCCACTACCAGGTAATCTCGCGCCAGGACCAGGTGCAGATCTATCAGGAACTGGTCAGCACCCCGCCGCTGAAGAGCCAGGACGGGAAGGCGCCCCAGTGCGGCCACGGGGTGGCCCCGGCGGGCCAGTTGACCACCGGCTTCCTCGGCATCTGCACCGTGGTCAAGGACAACCGCCTGCCCCCGCCCGGCTACCTCGGCCTGAAGGAGCGCAAGGCGATCGCCAAGGCCCTGGGCGCCGGCGAGGACCTGGCCGAGGACTCCGGCTTCGTCGGCATCGACGGCGATCCCGACTACACCGGCCCGACCGCCAACGGCGGCGACACCCTGCGCTACGAGGTCCCCCTCAGCGCGATCCACGGCGAGCCGGCGAGCGTGCGCGCCACCCTCTCCTACCAGGCGATCCCGCCGTTCTTCCTGCAGGACCGGATGTGCACCGCGGTGGGCAACGACACCAACCGCCTGGCCTATCTGGCCAGCCGCCTGAACCTGGACGACACCCTGGCCAAGGACTGGGCGCTCAAGGTGGTCGATACGGGTGAAGTCGCCGTGGTGCGCTGAGGCGACGACCCCGCAAGTGAGGTGCCATGGAGGCCCTCCGTGGAAACGGAGGGCCTCTTTTCGTTCCCCGTCCCGTCAACGGCTTACGGCCGGTCCCCACGCACGTCCCCGTAGGTCGCCAATACCTTGGCGACGGGAACGGAGGCACCGCTGCATGAGCAACCGCCGCGCTCCCCGAGCGCTTCATCCGTTCGGCCAGGCTCGGCGGCAACCCACACACCACTGCCCCCGTTTGCGTCGCCGAAGCATCGGCGACCTACGAATCCGCCGTGACGGCGGAGTTGACGACGCGGAGCCTCACAACCAAGTGGCCGCGGAGTTCAGGAGTGCCCGCGAAATCCACGAGGCGATAGAATCCCCACCCATGAGCAAGGAGCCCACCCCGCGCCAACCGCGCCTCGACATCGCCCGGGAACGCATCGCCGCCGAGAAGGTTGCCTACACCGGCCGCCTCGATCTCGCCAACCTCGGCCTGACCCACCCGCCTAGGGAACTGGCCGAGCTGGAGTGGCTGGAGGAGCTGGTGCTCGGAGAGGCGCTAATTGGACACGATGATTTAATCCCTAACGACGTCCACACCCTGATCACCGCCCTGCCCCCCCTTCCCAGGCTTCGCCTCCTGGACTGTTCTTTTTCAAACCTTGCCGACCTCCTCTCCGTCACCACCTATCCTTCGCTCCAGCAACTCGACTGTTCGTGCTCTCAAGTCTCTGATATCGAGCCCATCGCCCGGCTCTCCGCGCTCCAGGAATTCCGCTGTTGGAATACCGAAGTTGCCGATCTCGCGCCTATCGCCGGGCTCTCCGCACTCCAACTACTCGACTGTTCAAACACCCTAGTCGCTGACCTCGCACCCATCGCCGGGCTCTCCGCGCTCCGGGAACTCCGCTGTTGGGGTACCCCAGTCGCCGATCTCGCGCCCATTGCCGGCCTCTCCGCACTTCAACAACTTGACTGTTCGCACACCCACGTTACCGACCTGTCCGCTCTATCAGGTCAAACTCAATTGCGGTATCTCGATCTCTTCGGCTCACCCATCCACCACCTCCCCCGTCCGCTCCTCGACTACCCAACGCTGAAGAAGCTGTTCGCCGACCACCTCCCAGCCCTCACCGAGATCCCCGCGGAGGTGCTCTCGCAACACCAATACGACAACTGCCTCCCCCGCGTCCGCGCCCATCTCGCCGATCTGGAATCGGGCGCGGAGCCGCAGCGGGATCAGAAAGTGATCGTGCTGGGCAACGGCCGTATCGGCAAGACCCAGTTCTGCCGCCGGCTGCGGGGCGAGGGGTTCGAAGAGGAGGCAGACTCGACCCACGGCATCACCGTCACCTCGGTGGAACTCAGCTTCGAGGATGAGGAGCCAGCAATCCTCAACCTCTTCGACTTCGGCGGACAGGAGCTCTACCACGGCACCCACGCGCTGTTCATGCGCACCCGCGCCCTCTTCGTGCTGCTGTGGACGCCGGAGAGCGAGGAGGGTGAGCACGAGCACGGCGGCATGGTATTCCGCAACCACCCGCTCCCCTATTGGCTGGAGTACATCCGCCACCTGGGGGGCGAGGAGAGCCCGGTGATCGTGGTGCAGAATCAGTGCGACGGCGGTCGCGGCGAGCGGGCCAACCTGCCGGTGGCGGAGGAGTGGCTGCGCCCCTTCGAGGAGGCGGGACGACTCTTCACCCGTGTCACTTACAGCGCCAAGGACGACTGCGGGCAGGCGCAGTTGATGGATGCCCTGCGGCGGGCGGTGGCCGACCTACGGGAGCGCCAGGGAAGACCCCAGATCGGGCGCAACCGGTTGGCGGTGTGGGAGCGACTACGTGAATGGCGGGACCGGGACGCGTGCGAGGCCGACGAGGGGCGGCGGAACCATCGGCTGATCCCTTACGAGGCGTTCGAAGGGCTCTGCAACGAGCAGAACGTCCACGACCCCAAGAGCTTCGCCGAAGTGCTGCACCGTGCGGGGATGGTCTTCCACCAACCCAACCTCTTCAACAACCAACTGGTGCTGGATCAGTCCTGGGCCCTCAACCACGTCTACTCCCTATTTACCCGCGAGGGCGGCGTCCATGACACTCTGCGCCGCCTCGGCGGCCGCTTCACCCGCACCGATCTCCACAACCTGCTCTGGCGACGGACCGGTCTCTCGGAGCAGGACCAGAAGGCGTTGATCGGCATGATGACCACCAGCGGCATCTGCTTCGTCCACCGCCATGCCCACGATGACACGGAGACCGAATACGTCGCCCCGGACCTGCTGCCGGAGCAAGAAGAAGTAACCGGAGATCTGGCGGCGCGTTGGGAGGCGCTGGGGGACACGCCGCTGGGGGCGACCTTCGCCTATCCCTTTCTCTCCCCCGCCATCGCCCGCACGTTACTCTCGGCGCTGGGCAAGCAGGCCGCCGACAGCGCCCTCTACTGGCGCTACGGCCTCTGCCTCTATGACGCCGCCAGTCACGCCACCGCCCTGGTGGAGGAGATCCCGGACGAGGAGGGATACGGCGGCCGGGTGATGGTCTGCACCAAGGGGGTAGGCGCCGAACGGCTGCAGCAAAACCTGGTGGAGCAGATCGCCAAGCTAAACGAACGCTCCCAGTGGCCCGGCCAACTGCTGGAGGCGCGGGGGAATCACCCCCACCGCCATCCAGAAGAAGAGCCCGCGCCCCTGGAACCCGCCCCGCCGCCAGTTCACTCGCCCGACCTGCCGGAACTCTACGTCTCCTACGCCTGGGCGCGCGAGCGGGAGGAGCCGCTGGTAGCCGACCTCTGCACCGCAATGGAGCGCCAGGGGCTGCGGATCCTCCGCGACTCGGAAGTGATGCGCGACGGCGAGCGGATCTCCCAGTTCATGGAACGCCTCAGCACCGGGCGTTGCGTGGTGGTGGTACTGAGCGCCGCCTACCTGCGCTCGGAGTACTGCATGACCGAGCTCTACCGCATCTACCTCAACGCCCGCCAGCGCGGCGACGACTTCCTGCGGCGCATCGTGCCGCTGGTGCAGGAGGACTTGCAGATCGATACACCGAAGGGACGCATCGACCACGCCATCCACTGGAAGGGCGAGTACGACACCATCGACGCCCTGATCCGGGAGCACGGCGCCGGGGTGATCGGCCAGGAGGATTTCGCCCGCTTCAAACTGATGGACGCGTTCCATCGACACGTCGGCGACATCCTCCACCAGATTAACGACTTCCTCCTCACCCGCGACCACACCGCCCTCGCCCGCAACGACTTCGCCAGGGTGAAGGCGCTGATCGACCGCGCCCTCGCATAACCGGCCTCCCATAGGGACGTTGCCCATGAACCGAAAACCGTACCGCCTGCCGCTCCTCGTCCTCGCGCTGCTGATCGCCGGCGGCAGCCACGCCGAAGGGGCCACCGGCACCGCCGCGACCGAAACCTCGGCGCCCATTGCCTGTCACGTCATCTACGACGCCGGCAGCAGCGGAACCCGTCTCTACCTCTACGAACAGAGAGCGGAGGGATGGCTGGAGCATGAGGGCCCCAAGGTCTCCGCCCTGGCCGACCCGGTGCGGGAGATCCGCGGCAAGCGCTGGCAGGACGCCGAGGCGGTCACCGACGAGGTGGTGGCGGCACTGGACGGCATCGTCAAGGACGGCCCCCCCGGCAAGGAGGGCCGCCCCGCATGGCAGGGGTTCGACTGGCCGGCCCGCTGCGATCTGCTTTCCGCCTCGGTCTACGCCACCGCCGGGATGCGCATCGCCGAGTACGAGAACCGCGCGCGCAGCGAGGCGCTGTGGCGCACCCTGCGCAAGAAACTGGCAGCGAAGGTCGGCCGCTCGGTGGCGTTGAACACGCGCACCCTGAGCGGCTACGAGGAGGGACTCTATGCGTGGCTTTCGGCCTGGAAGCAGACCGGCGACGAGCGGATCGGCATCGTCGAGATGGGCGGCGCCTCCGCGCAGATCACCTTCCCCTGCCCCGACTGCGACATCACCCGCGATGCGGTGAAGAGCGTGGTGGTCGACGGCCGGCCCATCCGTCTCTACAGCTACTCCTTCCTCGGACTCGGCCAGGACGAGGCGCCCAAGAGCCTCGGCCTTCCGCAGGCGTGCGACTACGGCGTCGGCCACGCCACGCCGGGGTGGAAGGAGAGCGACTGCGCCAGCCAAATCACCATCACCGGGAAGGCGGGCATCATCGACCCCTACAACTACGACGGCGCCGGCCGGGGCACCCACAACCGCCTCCCCGCGCACCGGGACGCGGTCGACCGCTGGTTCCTCACCGGTGCCTTCAACTACATGAAGGCGAGCGACGTCCAGACCTGCTGCGTGGATCGCGGCAACTGCTACGGCGGGGAGAACGCCTGTTTCCAGGCGGTCTACTTGAAGAAGTACCTGCGCGAACTGGAGATACCCCCGCAGTCCGCAAAGCTCGACGTGAGCTGGACCCTCGGTGCCGCCGTGTGCCAAGCCACCGGCTGTCTGCGCCGGGCGATCACGCCAGTATGCCGCTGGTCGCGGGAGGGATGTCTATAGGCGCCCCTCCCCCTCGTTCCCACGCTCCGCGTGGAAACGTCTTCCCCGACGCTCCGCGTCATGTCGAACGAAAGCACCACCGTCGGGTCTCGTGCCGCCCCCCCGGACGCGGAGCGTCCCAAGCGCGGTTACGACGCGGAGCGTCGTAACCAGAAGGTCGCATGCCCGCAAACTACACCAAGAGACAGCCCCTTCTCCATCCGCCACCGCTCCCACTCATCGTGGCTACGGCGGCGTCGCGAGCCTCATCCTCTCGCGGATCACCGCGGCCTTTTTGCGGGCGTGGGCGGTGAAGCCGCGGTCTTCGTAGTAACGGGGATTGGGGATGATCGAGGCGAGCAACGCCGCCTGCTGGCGACTGAGGCGGTCGGCGCCGGTGCGGAAGTAGTGGCGGGCGGCGGCCTCCGCGCCGTAGCAGCGCTCGCCCCACTCGATGACGTTGAGGTAGATCTCCAGGATCCTCCGCTTGTCCATCACCGCCTCGATCAGTACCGTGATCACCGCTTCCTTGAGCTTGCGCCAGGGGGTCCGCTCGGGGCCGAGGAAGAGGTTCTTGGCCAGCTGGTTGGTAATCGTGGAGCCGCCGGCGGCGATCCGTCCTTTCGCCAGATTCTTACGCGCGGCGCGCTCCAGCGCGTCCCAGTCAAAACCATCGTGATCGGAAAAACGGGCATCCTCCGCGGCGATCACCGCCCGTTTGAGGTGCGGGGAGATACGCTCATAGGGCAACCACCGCCGCTCCAACACCCCACCCTGCCCCGCTGCGACCAATTCGCTGACGCGCGCCGTCATGAAAGGAGTGAGGTCAGGATTGTGGTCGCTGTAGTAGACCACCCAGCCTCCCCACCAGAGCGGAAAGGCGGCGACGACACCGAACAGGAAAAGCGACAATCGCCCGAAAAAAAAGGCCGTGCGGGAGTTACGGGACTTCATGGCAACGACTCGCCCCATCAAGAGAACCAACCGCAGATTAACGTAGATTTCCGCAGATTGGACCGGGTATTCATCGGCGAGAATCTGCGTTGATCTGCGCTTCAATCAGAAACGCGAGCCGTTGCATTTCATGAAATCACCGCCCATCGCCGACCGACTCCCAAGCGAGAACGGCGCGCTTGCGCACCGCTCCCCAGCGGTAGCCGGTCAGTTCGCCACTTTGCCGGATGACCCGGTGACAGGGAATCAGTACCGCCACCGGATTGGCGCCGATGGCCGTCGCCACCGATCGCGCCGCACGGGGGCGGCCGAGGGCCGCGGCGACCTCGCTGTAGTTGGCCACGGCACCGAACGGGATCTGCAGCAGGGCACGCCACACCTGGATCTGGAAGTTGGTGCCACGGACGTGCAGCGACAGCGGGACGTTGGCGGCGCGGCCCGCATTGAGCACCGCGGCGGCCGGTGCGGAGGCATCCGGGTTGGATACCAAGGTCGCGAGAGGCCACTCGCGGCGCAGTTGCTCCAGGGATCCCGCCGCTTCGCGGGAATCCAGAAAGGAGAGCGTGCAGATGCCCCTGGGGGTGACCGCGATGAACGCCTCGCCGAACGGCGTCGGATGGACGGCATACTCGATCACCAAGCCACGCCCACCCTGCCTGAACTCGCCGGGAGTGATCGCCTCCAGCGTGACGAAATGGTCGTGTAGGCGGGAGCCGCCGCTCAAGCCCACCTCATGGGCGACCTCCAACAACGGACGCGGTTCGCGCAACCGCTGCTTGGCGTGTTCCAGCGTAAGTGTCTGGAGGAAGCGCTTCGGACTGATCCCCGCCCAACGGGCGAAGAGCCGCTGGAAGTGGTAGGGACTCAGGTGCAGGTGCGCGGCCACCTCCTCCAACGACGGCTGCCGCCGCGCGTTGCGGGTGATGAAGGCGATGGCCTCGGCGATGCGCGCGTAGTCGGACATGGTGGTCTCGTGGCCTGCGGTTACGGGAAGTATTGGACCTCGCCCGCCCCACCTCAATCCGAATCTTGCGCACTTGCACCGGAAACCGATACGGCCGGCAACCGCCTCGGGTTCGAGATTCACGGCCCGCCTCAATCCGAATCTCGTGTTGCGATCGATAGCGCCGCGATTCGTTGTAGGAGCGGCCCCCAGGCCGCGATCACGACGGAGTGAGGCACCTCGATTTGGCAAGTGGTAGGAACGGACATGGCGTCATCGCGGCCTCGGGGCCGCTCCTACAGTCGAGGAGTGTCGCCACGGCTATCAGACATAGCCACGAAAAAGCCCCGCCTCCCGACGCGCTTCCGCGCGAGGGAGGCGGGGCTTTTTCGTGGCTTCAGATTGCGGCGGAGCAGAGGGCCATCAAACCGCCGGGCAGGACACCCAACGCGACCATCGCCAACCCGTTGGCGGAGAGCAGCACCTTCATGTCGAACGGCGCGCTGATCCCCTCCTCGTCCGTCGGGTCGTCGAAGTACATGATCTTCACCACCCGGATGTAGTAGAAGGCGCCGATGATGGCGAAGGCGACGGCGACCACCGCCAGCCACAGCAGGTCGATGGCGATCACCGACTGGAGCACCGCCAGCTTGGCGTAGAAACCGACGGTGGGCGGCACGCCGGCCATCGAGAAGATGATCAGCAGCATCATGAAGGCGAACCAGGGGCTCTTGCGGTTGAGGCCCTTGAAGTCTTCCAGATTCTCCGCCTCGAACCCCTTGCGCGAGAGCAGCAGGATCATGCCGAAGCCGCCCAGCGCGGTGAGCGCGTAGGTGATGGTGTAGAACATCGCCGCGGAGTAGCCCTCGGGGGTACCGGCGAGGATGCCGAGCATCAGGAAGCCGACGTGGGAGATGGTCGAATAGGCGAACATCCGTTTCAGATTGGTCTGGGCGATGGCCACCACGTTGCCGATGGCCAGTGACAGCACCGCCAGGATGATCAGCATCTGCTGCCAGTCGGCGACCAGTCCGCCGAGGCCGTCGGCGAGCACCCGCATCACCATGGCGAAGGCGGCGAGCTTCGGCGCGGTGCCGATGAACAGCGTCACCGAGGTGGGGGCGCCGTGATAGACGTCGGGCAGCCACATGTGGAAGGGCACCGCGCCGAGCTTGAAGGCGAGCCCCACCACCACGAAGACCAGGCCGAAGGCGAGCAGCGGGTCGCGACCCAGGTTGGGCAGCGCCTCGGCCACCACCTTGAGGTCCAGCGAGCCGGTGGCGCCGTAGAGCATGGAGATGCCGTAGAGCAGCATGCCGGAGGCGAGCGCGCCGAGGACGAAGTACTTCATCGCCGCCTCGGAGGCGACCCCGTTGCTGCGTTCGAAGGCGACCATCGCATAGAGCGAGAGCGAGAGCATCTCCAGCCCCAGATAGATGGTGAGGAAGCTGTGGGCGGAGATCATCACCATCATGCCGAGGACGGCGGCCAAGCCGAGGACGAAGTACTCGCCCTTGAAGACGTCCCGCTGGCGCAGGTAGTCGCGGGAGTAGAGGAAGACGCCGATGGTGGTGACGTAGAGGAACACCTTGAGCAGGTCACCCATGGCGTCCTTGATGAAGGAGCCGTTGAAGGTGAGTTGCGCCTCACCGCCGAGGCCGGTCAGGGTGAGCAGCGCCGCGCCGAACAGCGTCGCTTGGGCGAGCAGGTAGGTGGCGTTGCGCTGGGCGTCGTTGAGGAAGGCGTCGAGCACCAGGATGAAGCAGAGCATGCCGGCGACGAACATCTCCGGCAGCGCGGGCAGAAAGTCGGGGGTGACGAAGTGCATAGGGGTATCGCTTCAACCGTTAGAGCTTGGACTGGGCGATGTGCGCCAGCAGGTTGTTCACCGACGCCTCCATCACCTCCACCAGCGGGGCGGGATAGAGGCCGAGGGCGAGCACCGCGACGGCGAGCAGGCCGAGGATGACGAACTCGCGGGCGTTGAGGTCGGTGAGCTTGGCGACGTTGTCGTTGGCCACCTCGCCGTAGACCACCCGCTTGACCAGCCACAGGGTGTAGGCGGCGCCGAGGATCAGGGTGGTGGCGGCGAGGAAGGCGTACCAGAAATTGGCCTTGAAGGCGGCGAGGATGACCATGAACTCGCCGACGAAGCCGGAAGTGCCGGGCAGCCCCGAGTTGGACATCGCAAACAGCACCATGAAGGCGGCGAAGATCGGCATGGTGTGGGCGACGCCGCCGTAGTCGCCGATCTGGCGCGAGTGGACCCGGTCGTACATCACCCCGACGCAGAGGAACAGCGCGCCGGAGATGAAGCCGTGGGAGACCATCTGGATCATCCCGCCCTCGATGCCGAGGGCCGCCCCCTCCATCGATCCGGTCTGCTTGAAGATCTCGAAGCCGAGGAAGAAGCCGAGAGTGACGAAGCCCATGTGGGCGATCGACGAGTAGGCGATCAGCTTCTTCATGTCCTGCTGGATCAGCGCGACGAAGCCGATGTAGACCACCGCCACCAGGGACATCAGGATAATCAGCCAGTCGAGCTGGTGGGAGGCGTCGGGGGCGATCGGCAGGGAGAAGCGGAGGAAGCCGTAGCCGCCGATCTTGAGCATGATCGCCGCCAGGATCACCGAGCCGCCGGTGGGCGCCTCGACGTGGGCGTGGGGCAGCCAGGTGTGTACCGGCCACATCGGCACCTTCACCGCGAAGGCGGCGAGGAAGGCGAGGAAGATCAGGATCTGCGCGGTCTCGCCCAGCGGCACGTTGTGGAAGTCGAGGATATTGAAGCTGTCGGCCTGCAGGTGCAGGTAGATCAGCGCCACCAGCATCAGCACCGAACCGAAGAAGGTGTAGAGGAAGAACTTGATGGTGGCGTAGACCCGCTTGGGGCCACCCCAGATACCGATGATCAGGAACATCGGGATCAGCATCGCCTCCCAGAAGACGTAGAAGAGGATGCCGTCGAGCGCCGCGAAGACGCCGTTCATGATCCCCTCCATGATCAGGAAGGCGGCCATGTACTGGGCGACGCGGGTCTGGATCACCTCCCACGCGGCGAGCACCACCAGCACCGTGGTGAAGGTGGTGAGGATGATCAGCGGCATGGAAAAGCCATCGACGCCGAGGCGGTAGTAGATCTGGTAGCGCTCGACCCAGGAGGCGGTCTCGGTGAACTGCATCGCCGCGGTGGCGGGATCGAAGCTGGTCCACAGCGGGATGCTCAGCAGGAAGGTGCCGATCGACCAGAACAGCGCCTGGCGGCGGGCGGCGTTGGCCTCCTTGTCGCTGGCGGTGAGCACCAGGAAGCCGCCGATGATGGGCATCCAGATCAAGAGACTGAGCAGGGGCAGATCCGCGAACATTCGTTGGTTACCTTTCGGTACGTCTTATTCCGAGTCCCGGCTCAAACGGCCAGGACGAAGTACCAGAGCAGCGCCGCCAGCCCGAGGATCATGGCGAAGGCGTAGTGGTAGAGGTAGCCGCTCTGCAGGTGGCGGACGATGCCGGAGATCCAGCCCACCGTCTTCGCGCTGCCATCGACGAGGGTGCTGTCGATCAGGCGCATGTCGCCGTTCTTCCACAGCAGGCTGCCGAGCAGGCGGGCACCGCCGGCGAAGAACAGCTCGTTGAACTCGTCGGCGTAGTACTTGTTCTCGAACAGCTTGTGCAGCCAGCTGAACTTCTCCTTGATCGCCGCCGGAATCGACGGATTGACCATGTAGAACCAGTAGGCGACACCGACGCCGGCGGCGGCCAGCAGCAGCGGCAGGCCCATCACGCCGTGGAGCAGGAAGGCCCACGAGCCGTGGAAGTGCTCGCCGATCCCGGCCAACACGTCGTGCTCCCCGGCGACGTGGATCACGCCGTCGAAGTAGCCGTGGAAGAGCACCGGGCCGATGGTGATCCAGCCGAGGGCCACGGAGGGGATGGCGAGCAGGATCAGCGGCACGGTCACCACCTTGGGGGTCTCGTGCAGGTGGTGGCGGGTGTGCTCGTCCATCCGCTCCTCGCCGTGGAACACCAGGAAGAACATGCGGAAGCTGTAGAGGGCGGTGACGAAGACGCCGAGCAGCACCGCCCAGTAGGCAAACCCCGCGGCCGGATTGGTCGAGTGGTGCACCGCCTCGATGATCGCGTCCTTGGAGAAGAAGCCGGAGAAGCCGGGGAAGCCGATCAGGGCGAGCGAGCCGACCAGCGAGGTCCAGTAGGTGATCGGCATGTACTTCTTCAGGCCGCCCATGTTGCGGATGTCCTGATCGTGGTGCATGGCGATGATCACCGAACCGGCGGCGAGGAACAGCAGCGCCTTGAAGAAGGCGTGGGTCATCAGGTGGAAGATGCCGGCGGCGTAGGCGGACGCCCCCAGCGCCACGGTCATGTAGCCGAGCTGGGAGAGGGTCGAGTAGGCGACCACCCGCTTGATGTCGTTCTGGATCAGGCCGAGCAGCCCCATGAAGAAGGCGGTGATCGCGCCGATCACCAGCACCACCGACAGCGCGGTCTCGGAGAGCTCGTAGAGCGGCGACATGCGCGCCACCATGAAGATACCGGCGGTGACCATGGTGGCGGCGTGGATCAGCGCGGAGATCGGGGTCGGACCTTCCATGGAATCGGGCAGCCAGACGTGCAGCGGCACCTGCGCCGACTTACCCATGGCGCCGATGAAGAGGAAGATGCAGATGACGGTCATCAGCGACCAGTCGGTGCCTTCGAAGATCTGGATGGTGGTCTCGGCCAGCGCGGGGGCCTTGGCGAACACCTCGGCGTAGTCGAGGGTGCCGAAGTGCATGTAGACCGCGGCGATGCCGAGCAGGAAGCCGAAGTCGCCGACGCGGTTGACCAGGAACGCCTTGAGGTTGGCGTAGACCGCGCTCTCGCGCTTCAGCCAGAAGCCGATCAGCAGGTAGGAGACCAGACCCACCGCCTCCCAGCCGAAGAACAGCTGGAGGAAGTTGTTGCTCATCACCAGCATCAGCATGGAGAAGGTGAACAGCGAGATGTAGGAGAAGAAGCGCTGGTAGCTGTTGGTGCCGGCGAGCGAGCCCGCGGGCCAGTTCTCCTCGTCGTGGGCCATGTAGCCGATGGTGTAGACGTGGACCATCAGCGAGACGAAGGTGACCGTGCACATCATCAGTGTGGTCAGCTGATCGATCAGGAAGCCCACCTCGAAGCGCACGCCTTCGGCGACCATCCAGGTGTAGACCGTGCCGTTGAATGCCTCGGCGCCGTCCCACACCACGTGCTTGTAGGCGACCAGGGAGAGGAGGAAGGCGACGGCCACGCCGATGATGGTGACCCAGTGGGCGCCGGCGCGGCCGATGCGGCCGCCGAACAGGCCGGCGACGAGGGAGCCGGCGAGCGGGGCCAGCGGGATGGCGAGATAGAGATTCTCCACGACGGGCTACCCCTCCAGGCTCTTCAGGTCATCGACGTTGATGGTGCGGCGGTTGCGGAACAGCACCACCAGGATCGCCAGGCCGATCGCCGCCTCGGCGGCGGCCACGGTCAAGATGAAGAAGACGAAGACCTGACCGGCGCTGTCCCCCAGGTAGTGGGAAAAGGCGATAAAGTTGGTGTTGACCGCCAGCAGCATCAGCTCGATGCACATCAGCAGGATGATGACGTTCTTGCGGTTGATGAAGATCCCGGCCACCGCCAGCGCGAAGAGCACGGCACCGAGGATCAGGTAATCGGCCAGGGCAATCATTGTTTCTTCTCCGCCGCCATCTTCACCATGCGCAGCCGGTCGCCGGCGCGCACCTTGACTTGCTCGCCCACCGTCTGCTTCTTCGTCTCGGGACGCCGCCGCAGGGTGAGCGAGATCGCCGCGACGATGGCGATCAGCAGGATCATCGCCGCCACCTCGAAGGAGTAGACGTAGTCGGTGTAGAGCACGCTGCCCAACGCCTTGGTGTTGGAGTAGTCGGCGGTCGCGGCCGCGGCGGGCGCGGGGAAACGGTCGACGGTGACGTTGCGGTAGATCACCAGGGCCATCTCGGCGACCACGATCAGCGCCACCGTGCCGCCCAGCGGCAGGTACTTGGCGAAGCCCTCCTGGAGCGGCGTCTGGTTGATGTCGAGCATCATCACCACGAAGAGGAACAGCACCATCACCGCACCGACGTAGACCAGCACCAGGGTGAGGGCGAGGAACTCCGCCTCCAGCAGCATCCACAGGGCGGAGCTGGTGACGAAGCAGAGCACCAGGAACAGCGCGGCGTGCACCGGGTTCCTGGCGGTGATCACCCGCAACCCGGCGAACACCAGGATGGCGGCGAAGAAGTAGAAGATGATCTGCTCGAAACTCATAGTTGTGTTGCCTTACTCATCGGCAGAAATTTTTGTCCGCGAACGCATCAGATAAAGATTTGTCCGCAAATGAACGCAAATAAACGCAAATGAAGAAGAAAGCGTGGCTTCCACCTCTTCAACTCTTGATTTGCGTTCATTTGCGTTCATTTGCGGAAAAATCCTTCTTCTTCGCCTTAGCGGTAAGGAGCATCGGTGGCGCGGTCGGCGGCGATCTCCGCCTCGCGCTCGTCGCCCACCTTCAGCAGCTTCTCCTTGGTCATGATGTTCTGACCCTTGCCGTCGTAGCAGAACTCGAAGTTGCGGGTGAGCACGATGGCGTCCACCGGGCAGGCCTCTTCGCAGAAGCCGCAGTAGACGCACTTGAACATGTCGATGTCGTAGCGGGTGGTGCGCCGCTGGCCGTCCTCGCGGGGCTCCGCCTCGATGGTGATCGCCAGCGCCGGACAGACCGCCTCGCACAGCTTGCAGGCGATGCAGCGCTCCTCGCCGTTGGGGTAGCGGCGCTGGGCGTGCTGGCCGCGGAAGCGGGGCGACTGCGGGGTCTTCTCGTGCGGATAGTAGAGGGTGAGCTTGCGCGACCAGAAGAAGGTGTTGGTCTGGCGCAGGCCCTTCAGCAGCTCCCACATCGAGAAGCTCTTGAGGAAGTGGTTGAGTGCTCGCATATCGTTACACCCCGCCCAGCGCCACGGCGGTCGGCTTGTCGAACCAGGGGTAGACCTGGCAGTAGATCAGCACCGCCGCCAGCACCAGGCCGACGATGGTGACCGGGATGAACACCTTCCAGCCCAGGCGCATGATCTGGTCATAACGGTAGCGCGGGAAGGTGGCGCGGAACCAGAGGAAGAGGTAGGCGAAGACGCAGGTCTTGGCGAAGAACCAGAACAGCCCCGGCACCCACGCGGTCAGCGGCTCGAGCAGCGGGATGCCCTGGAACGGGTTGAGCCAGCCGCCGAGGAACATCAGCGCGGTGAGCGCCGAGATCAGGATCATGTTGGCGTATTCGGCGAGGAAGAACACCGCGAAGGCCATGCCGCCGTACTCGACGTGGAAACCGGCGACGATCTCCGACTCGCCCTCGGCGACGTCGAACGGCGCGCGGTTGGTCTCGGCCACCCCGGAGATGAAGTAGACCAGGAACAGCGGCAGCAGCGGCAGCCAGAACCAGGTGACGAAGCTCCCCTCCTGGGCGCGCACGATGTCGCCGAGGTTCAGCGAGCCGGAGGCCATCAGCACACCGACCAGGGCGAAGCCCATGGCGATCTCGTAGGCGACCATCTGCGCCGCCGAGCGCATCGCGCCGAGCAGCGCGTACTTGGAGTTGGAGGCCCAGCCGGCGAGGATGATGCCGTAGACGCCGAAGGAGCTGAGCGCCAGCACGTAGAGCAGGCCGGCGTCGATGTCGGCGAGCACCAGCCGCCCGTCGGCGCCGAAGGGGATCACCGCCCAGGCGGCGAGCGCCGGGGTGATCGAGAGGATCGGCGCGGTGAGGAACAGGAAGCGGTTGGCGTTGGTCGGGAGGATGATCTCCTTGAACATCAGCTTGACCGCGTCCTGGATCGGCTGCAACCAGCCGCGCGGCCAGTTGTAGTGCGGTCCGATACGCAGCTGCATGAAGCCGATGATCTTGCGTTCGGCCAGGGTGTAGTAGGCGACCAGACCCATCAGCGGCAAGACGATCGCCACGATCTTGATCAGGATCCAGAGGACTGCGATCAACTGTTCCATACCTGTTTAAGCCTTTTCGAGGGTCACGGTGGCGAAGGCGGGGCCGAAGCCGGCGGTCTCGGCGACGCCGACCGGCAGCCACACGCAGCCGCCGGGAAGACGGGTATCGAGGGTCGCCGGCAGGGTGATCCGGTGGTCGCCGCAGGCGACGGCGATCGCGTCGCCCTCCCCCACCCCCAGCTTCCCGGCCAGGGTGGCGGCGATCCGCGCCGACCCGCGCCAGCCGTCCGGGCTCGCCTGCAGGGCGGGGGCGCGGCGCACCACCGCGTCGGCGGAGTGGATCGGGGTCTCGCCGATGCGCTGCACCCCCTCGTCCTTGAAGGTGGCCTCCGCCGCCTTGCAGGAACCGGGCGCAGTGGAGGGGGCCTCCAGCACGGCACGCAGGGCGTCGTCGATCACCTCGCTGGAGGCCTCGTAGTCGAAGCCCTCCAGCTCCAGCAGGTTGCCCAGCACGCGCAGCACCTTCCAGGCGGGGCGGGCGTCGCCGGCGGGGGCCACCGCGCCGTTGAAGGACTGGAGACGCCCCTCGGCATTGAGATAGCTGCCGGAGGTCTCGGCGAAGGTGGCGATGGGGAGCAGCACGCCGGCCCGCTCCTTCAACGCATCGGAGACGAAAGAGGTCAGCGCGACCACCTGCTCGGCGCCGGCCAGGGCCGAGACGGCGGCGGCGGAGTCCCAGCAGTCCAGTTCGGGCTCGACGCCCAACAGCAGGTAGCCGCGGCGGGCGTCGGCGAGCATGGCGCGGGCATCCATCCCGGCACCCGGCTTCGCCTCGCCGCCGATCTCGCGATGGGGGACGCAGCCGGTGAGCCAGGCGCCGGCGGCGTTGGCACCGAGGCCGACCACGCCGAAGGCGGCGCCGGTCATCCCGGAGATGGCCATGGCCAGGGAGCGCAGCACCGCGTAATCGGGGTGGGCGATGGCCAGATTGCCGAGGAGCACGGTGGCCTGTTCGCCGTCGCTCAAATGGCGGGCGATGGCGGTGTGTTGGTCGCTCGCCTCGGCTTTGGAAATCAACTGGGCGACGCCGGCGGGGGCGGACTTGCCGCTCACCTCGGCGGCGGCCTTGGCGATCGCCGCCAGCTCGCCGACCATGCGGCCCGGCGCGACGCCGATCGAGGCGGCGGCGCGATAGTTGAGTTCGAAGTCGGCGGGGTTGAGGAATATCACGCTGCCGCCGGCCTGCGCCGCCTTGCGCAGGCGGTGGGCGAGGATCGGCTGCTCCTTGCGGAGGTTGGAGCCTACCACCAGGGCGGCGTTCATCGACTCCAGGGCCTCGACGGAGCTGCCCAGATAGGGGAACGCGGGGGCCAGCTCCTGGTCGCGGAAATCGGCCTGGTTGAGGCGGTGGTCGATGTTGTCGCAGCCCAGCCCCTTGGCGATCCTGGCGGCGAGCACCATCTCTTCGCTGGTGGCGTTGGGGGAGACCAGCACACCGAGGTCGTTGCCGGAGACCTTCCACAGCGCCTGCGAGGCGACCTCCAGGGCGCGGTTCCAGTCGGTCTCCACCCAGTTGCCGTTCTCCTTGATCATCGGCCGCAGCAGCCGCTCGCCGCTGTTCACCGCCTGATAGCTGAAGCGGTCGCGGTCGGAGATCCACTGCTCGTTGAGCGCCTCGTTGTCCCGCGGCACCACCCGCATCACCTTGCCGCGCAGGGTGTGGATATTGATGTTGGAGCCGACACCGTCGTGGGGCGCGATGGAAGCGCTCTGACGCAGCTCCCAGGAACGGGCAGTGAAGCGGTAGGGCTTGGAGGTGAGCGCGCCCACCGGACAGAGGTCGATGATGTTGCCGGCCAGCTCCGAGGTGAGCGCCTGCTCGACGTAGGTGCCGATGACGGTGTGCTCGCCGCGGCCGGTGGCGCCCAGCTGCGGCACGCCGGCGATCTCCACGCCGAAGCGGACGCAGCGGGTGCAGTGGATGCAACGGGTCATCTCGGTGGCGACCAGCGGCCCCAGGTCGGGATCGGGCACCGCGCGCTTGCCCTCGCTGAACTGCGAGAGGTCGCGGCCATAGCCCATGGAGAGGTCCTGCAGCTCGCACTCGCCGCCCTGATCGCAGATCGGGCAGTCCAGCGGGTGGTTGATCAGCAGGAACTCCATGGTGCCGCGCTGGGCGGCGATCGCCTTGGGCGAGCGGGTGAAGACCTTCATCCCGGCGTTCACCGGGGTGGCACAGGCGGGCATCGGCTTGGGCGCCTTCTCCACCTCCACCAGGCACATCCGGCAGTTGGCCGAGACGGAGAGCTTCTTGTGGTAGCAGAAGCGGGGGATCTTGATCCCGGCGTTGTCGGCGGCGTCGATCAGCATGGTGCCCGCGGGGGCCTCCACCTCGGTGCCGTTGATCTCGAATTTGACCAAGTCAGTCATCGTTGAAAGCCACTCGAAGAGAAGAGTTGTCCGCAAATGAACGCAAACGAACGCAAATAACGCTGCCGCCTTCGGCGGCGAAGCCGTCCCGGGCTCTTCTCTTCAATTGGCGTTCGTTTGCGTTCATTGGCGGATCAATCTTCTTCTATGTAACGGTCAGCCGGTGACCATGCTCTTGCCATGGTCGATGTAGTACTGGAACTCGTCACGGTAGTGCTGGATGAACGAGGCCACCGGCATCGCCGCGGCGTCACCCAACGCACAGATGGTGTGGCCCTGGATCTTGTTGGCCACGTCGGTCAGCATGTCCAGGTCCTCCTGCCGCCCCTCGCCGTGGTAGATGCGGTGAATAGCGCGCGCCATCCAGCCGGTCCCCTCGCGACAGGGGGTGCACTGGCCGCACGACTCCTCGTAATAGAAGTGGGCGATGCGTGCCAGCGCCTTCACCATGTCGGTGGTCTCGTCCATCACGATCACCGAGCCGGCACCGAGCATCGACCCCGCCTTGGCCAGCGAGTCGTAGTCCATGGTGCAGTTCATGATGATCTCGGCGGGCAGCACCGGGGTGGAGGAGCCGCCGGGGATCACCGCTTTGAGCTTGCGCCCCTTCCAGATGCCGCCGCACATCTCCAGCAACTCGCTGAAGGGGGTGCCCATGGGGATCTCGTAGTTGCCCGGCTTCTCGACGTGGCCGGAGACGCAGAACAGCTTCTCGCCGCCGGCGTTGGCGGTACCCAGGTCGGCGAACCACTTGCCGCCGTTGCGCAGGATGTAGGGGACGGAGGCGAGCGACTCGGTGTTGTTGATGGTGGTCGGCTTGCCGTAGAGACCGAAGTTGGCGGGGAACGGCGGCTTGAAGCGCGGCTGCCCCTTCTTGCCCTCGATCGACTCGATCAGCGCGGTCTCCTCGCCACAGATGTAGGCGCCGGCGCCGAGGTGGGAGTGGATCTCCATCTCCCAGTCGCTGCCCAGCAGCTTCTCGCCCAGGTAGCCGGCGGCGCGCGCCTCCTCCAGGGCCCCCTCGAAACGCTGGTAGGGCTCCCAGAACTCACCGCGAATGTAGTTGTAACCGCGGGTGGCGCCGATCACGTAGCCGGCGATGCACATCCCCTCGATCACCGCGTGGGGGTTGTAACGGAGGATGTCGCGATCCTTGAAGGTGCCCGGCTCGCCCTCGTCGGAGTTGCACAGGATGTACTTCTGCCCCGGTTTGTTGCGCGGCATGAACGACCACTTGAGGCCGGTGGGGAAGCCCGCGCCGCCGCGGCCGCGCAGGCCGGAGGCCTTCATCTCGTCGATGATCTGCTCGGGGGTGATCCCCTCTTTGAGGATCTTCTCCCACACCTGGTAGCCGCCGGCCGCCTTGTAGGCCTCCAGGGTCCAGGAGCGCTCGGCCGCGAGGTTGCTGAAACAGACTTGGTTGGACATCGCTTACTCCAGTCCGTCCAGGATGGCGTCGATCTTTTCGCCGGTGAGGTTCTCGTGGTACTCGGTGCCCACCGACATCATCGGCGCGTGGCCGCAGGCGCCGAGGCACTCCACTTCCTTGAAGGAGAACTTGCCGTCGGCGGTCACCTCGCCCGGCTTCACACCCAGCTTCTTCTCCAGGTGATCCATCACCTCCTCGGAGCCGCGCAGCAGGCAGGAGATGTTGGTGCAGACACAGATCTTGTGCTTGCCCACCGGCTTGTGTTCGTACATGGAGTAGAAGGTGGCCACTTCGTAGACTGCGATCGGCGCCATTTCGAGATACTCGGCCACGGCGTCCATCAGCTCCCGGGTGAGGTGCCCACCGTTCTGCTCCTGGGCGATGCGCAGGGCGGCCATCACCGCCGACTGCTTCTGCTCCGGCGGATACTTGGCGACCCAGCGGTCGATGTCGGCGCGCGATGCGTCGTTCAAAAGTGCCTGTGAGGTATTTTGGGCGGCCATCAGCGGTCCACCTCCCCGAATACGATGTCCTGGGTACCGATGACGGTGACCACGTCGGCCAGCATGTGGCCGCGCACCATCTCATCCATCGCCGACAGGTGGACGAAACCCGGCGGGCGGATCTTCAGCCGGTAGGGCTTGTTGGCGCCATCGGAGATCAGGTAGATGCCGAACTCCCCCTTGGGATGCTCCACCGCGGCGTAGGCCTCGCCCTCGGGGACGCAGTAGCCCTCGGAGAAGAGCTTGAAGTGGTGGATCAGCGACTCCATGTCGCCCTTCATCTCGGCGCGGGCGGGCGGTGCCACCTTGTGGTCGGCGGCGATCACCGGACCGGGGTTGGTGCGCAGCCAGTCGACGCATTGCTTGATGATCTTGTTGGATTCGCGCATCTCCGCCATGCGCACCAGATAGCGGTCGTAAGAGTCGCCGTTGGTGCCCACCGGGATGTCGAAGTCCATACGGTCGTAGACCTCGTAGGGCTGCTTCTTGCGCAGGTCCCACTCGATGCCGGAACCGCGCAGCATCGGACCGGTGAAGCCGAGGTTGAGCGCCCGCTCGGGGGTGACGATACCGACGTCCACCAGACGCTGCTTCCAGATGCGGTTGTCGGTGAGCAGGGTTTCGTACTCGTCGACCCGCGACGGGAAGCGCTCGGTGAAGGCCTCGATGTAGTCGAGGAAGGAGCCGCCGCGATCGGCGTTGAGCCGGGCGGTCTCCTTCTCGTCGTGGAACTTGGAGGGCTGGTGCAGCGGCATGGTCGCCGGCAGGTCGCGGTAGACGCCGCCGGGACGGAAGTAGGTGGCGTGCATCCGTGCGCCGGTGGTCGCTTCGTAGATATCGACCAAATCTTCACGCTCGCGGAAGGCGTAGAGGAACATCGACATGGCGCCGACGTCGAGACCGTGGCCGGCGATCCACAGCAGGTGGTTGAGGATGCGGGTGATCTCAGAGAACATCACGCGGATGTACTGGGCGCGCTCCGGCACCTCGACGCCGAGCAGCTTCTCAATGGAGAGCACATAGGCGTGCTCGTTGCACATCATCGAGACGTAGTCGAGACGGTCCATGTAGCCGATCGACTGGTTGAACGGCTTGCTCTCGGCGAGCTTCTCGGTACCGCGGTGGAGCAGGCCGACGTGGGGGTCGGCGCGCTCGATCACCTCGCCGTCCATCTCCAGCACCAGGCGCAGCACGCCGTGGGCGGCCGGGTGCTGGGGGCCGAAGTTCAAGGTGTAGTTGTGGATCTCAGGCATCTGCGCTGATTCTCTCTGGGGTGTGCCGTTCCGGGACCAGCGAGCCCGCTCAGGACTCGTGGGCCTCGCCGTCGCCGAGGTAGCGGTGGTCGTCGCGGATCACCCGGGGCACCAGGGTGCGTGGATCGATGGAGACCGGCTCGTAGACCACCCGCCGCTTCTCCGGGTCGTAGCGCATCTCCACATGGCCGGAGAGCGGGAAGTCCTTGCGGAAGGGGTGACCGACGAAGCCGTAGTCGGTGAGGATGCGGCGCAGGTCGGGGTGGCCGTCGAAGAGGATGCCGTAGAGGTCGAACGCCTCGCGCTCGAACCAGTTGGCGGCGCTCCAGATGTCGACCAGCGAGTCGATCCGCGGCAGGCTCTCGTCGGCGACAAAGGCGCGCAGGCGAAGCCGGCGGTTGTACTTCACCGACAGCAGGTGATAGACCACCGCGAAACGGGCCTTCGGGGTGAAGGCGCAGTCGCGACCGCTACCGCCCTCGACGCCACGGCTGAAGCCGGTGTCGGGACCGTTTTCACCGTCCCATTCGTCCCGGCCGTAGGCGCTGTAGTCGACGCCGCAGAGATCGATCAGTTGCTCGAAGGCGAACGCCTCCTCGTCGCGCAGGGCGGTGCAGACCTCGCGCAAGGAGCCGGCGGCCACCTCCAGGGTCAGTTCGTTGCGCTCGATCGCGGAACCCTCGATCGCCGCGCCGAAACGCTCCGCGACCTTCTCCGCCAACGCTTGCAGGGATTCACTCATGAAGGTCACCGGGCAATCGTGTTGGTGCGGTTGATCTTGTCACGCAGCTGGATGATGCCGTAGAGCAGCGCCTCCGCCGTCGGCGGGCAGCCCGGCACGTAGATGTCCACCGGCACGATGCGGTCGCAGCCGCGCACCACCGCGTAGGAGTAGTGGTAGTAACCGCCACCGTTGGCGCAGGAGCCCATGGAGATGACCCAGCGCGGCTCGGGCATCTGGTCGTAGACCTTGCGCAGGGCCGGGGCCATCTTGTTGGTCAGGGTGCCGGCGACGATCATCAGATCGGACTGGCGCGGACTGGGCCGGAACAGCATGCCGAAGCGGTCCAGGTCGTAGCGCGAGGCACCCGCGTGCATCATCTCCACCGCGCAGCAGGCCAGGCCGAAGGTCATCGGCCACATCGAGCCGGTGCGCGCCCAGTTGATCAGGGTATCGGCACTGGTGGTGACGAACCCCTTTTCGAGGAGACCTTCTACTCCCATTCCAGTGCGCCCTTTTTCCACTCGTAGATGAAGCCGATCACCAGGATCCCGAGGAACACTGCCATGGCGAGCAGACCGAACAGGCCGATCTGGTCGAGCACGATGGCCCAGGGGAAGAGGAAGGCGATCTCCAGATCGAAGATGATGAAGAGGATGGCGACCAGATAGAAGCGCACATCGAACTTCATGCGGGCGTCCTCGAAGGCCTCGAAGCCGCACTCGTAGGGGGAGTTCTTCTCGCTGTCCGGGCGGTGGGGCCCGAGCAGGAAGCCGATCGCCATGGGACCGACACCGACGGCGATGCCGACCAGGATGAAGATCAGGATGGGCAGATAGTTCTCGAGCATTTCGCCTCACCGAGCCCGCGGACGAACCGCGGCTCTCTCTAGTTGAGCGACCGGAAGACGTGGGGAGGGCGCGAAGGGACCGCAGGCCCCGACCCGTAGCGCAAAGACTCTCTCCCCAATTTCTTCTTGGAAATCGTGGCGGGTGCATCCCCGCCACTCGGCACCGACGATCGGCACCCTGCCGACCCGCACCGGAAACAAACTTCGTGACTAGCCCGCTTAACGGGTCGACACTACGTAAAAATCCGAATCAGGATAGGCGACGGACAAACCCCCTGTCAAGCCTGCGACGGCCCAATCATTTTTCTTCTTTATCAAGAAGTTAATGATGCGCTTAAGGACCTATAAAAAAAAAGACATAAAGATCCGGGGGCCTGCCGGGAAGCGAATAATTGACAAAAAAAGTGCGAAAGAAAAGAAAAGAGGCGCTAAGGGGAAAACCGTCAATTTACCCAACCCACCAGGAAAATGCAGGCAAAAAAAAGCGCCGGCATGGCCGGCGCTTTTCGTATGGTGCGGATGGCGAGACTCGAACTCGCACGGCTCGCGCCACTACCCCCTCAAGATAGCGTGTCTACCAATTCCACCACATCCGCAAAACTCGTCACCTTCCCGTCACTCCACCGGAGCGGTGGGAATGACCGGCACATCCTTCTTCTCCGGCGCGGCGGGCACCGCCGGAACATCCGCTTCCGCCGCAGGCGCCGCATCGTCGGCCGGCACCGTGGGAACATCCTCCGCACCGGCGGCCGGAGCGGCAGGCACGTCCGAAACTTTGGCCCCCGGCACGTCATCCACCGGCATCGCATCCTCGGGGATCGCCGGCACGGCCGGCTGGGCCGCCTTCACCCGATCCATGATGCTCTGCTTCTGCTCGTCACGGCCATGGACCGCGGGCAGCGAAAGCACCAGGCTGTTGACGAAGAAGATGGCCGCCAGGATCGCCGTGGTGCGGGTCAGAAAGGAACCCGAACCCTGGGCGCCGAACACCGTGGCCGACGCTCCGGCACCGAAGGCCGCCCCCATGTCCGCCCCCTTGCCGTGCTGAATCAGGATGAACCCGATCAGCCCGAGGGCAACGAAGACCTGGATGACCAGCAGGATCGTCAACATAAAATTCTGTCTCTCTCCGCTCGGCTCAGCCGGCGGCCTTGCCGATGGCGAGGAAATCGGCCGCCTTCAGCGACGCGCCGCCGATCAGGCCCCCGTCGATGTCGGGCTTGGCCATCAGCTCCGCGGCGTTGTCCGGCTTCATGGAACCGCCATAGAGGATCTGCACCTTCCCGGCCACCTCGGCATCGAGCGCCGCGATCTTGCCACGAATGAAGGCGTGGGTCTCCTGGGCCTGCTCCGGGGTCGCGGTCCTTCCGGTGCCGATGGCCCACACCGGCTCGTAGGCAATGACGCCGTCGGCCAGGGCCTCGACCCCCTCCAGTTCGATCACCGCATCGAGTTGGCGACCCACCACCTCTTCGGTGATGCCGCCCTCGCGCTCCTCCAGGGTCTCGCCGACGCAGAGGATCGGCTTGAGGCCGGCCTGACGCGCGGCGGCGAACTTCTGGGCGACGAACTCGTCGCTCTCGCCGTAGAGGCTGCGGCGCTCGGAGTGGCCGACGATGGCATAGGTGCAGCCGAACTCCTTGAGCATCTCGCCGGAGACCTCGCCGGTGAAGGCACCGGTGCCGACCCGATCACACACGTCCTGGGAACCGAACTGGATGCTGGAGCCCTCCAGCAGAGAGGCCACCTCGGGCAGGTGGACGAAGGTGGGACAGACCGCCATCCGGGCCTTGGAGACCTCACCGATACCCGCCTTCAGACCTTCGATCAACTCCTTCGCCATGGCGCGGGAGCCGTTCATCTTCCAGTTGCCGGCAACCAGGGGTTGACGCATGCCTGTCTCCTTGAGACCCGTCGAAAAGAGCGCGCTACTGTAGCGGGGTGCGCTGGAAAATGCAATGGGTCTTTTTGGTGGCGGAGGCGGCGTGACGGGCGGGGTTCTTGCGAGCTCTGGCGCGGCGCGCACCCCGTGTTTGGAAGAGGGGGAATGGAGGGGGCGATGCCCCCTCCCCGGCGGGGTGGATGGGGTTGAACGAAGGAGCGGTCGATGGGTATTCGTCAACCCTCCGCGACGTAGTCGTCGGAGGCGTCGCCGACCAGGACCTTGCGCTCCTCCACGTCCATGTGCAGGAAGGTCTGACGGTTGGTCTCATTTTCGAAGTAGACGTCGATGCCGTTGTCGCCGTCCCCCATGTGGACGCAGGGATGGCTCTCGGGGTTGGGGACGTCGTGCAGCGAGATCGGGTCGGTAGTGGTGCGGATGATCATGGTGGACTCCTGGCGGTGGGTTGACCTTGTTATTGGTTTAGTCTTTCACTCAGTTATTACAACCCCAAAATCGTTGAGAAATCCCGCAAAGCCGTCGCCGCACCGCTACGCCGGCCGCAACCGAACGGTAGGAGCGGCCCTGAGGCCGCGATGGCGCCGTTTCCGCCAACCGCCGCCAGTATCTTCGAGGCACGGCACTCCGCACGATCGCGGCCTTGGGGCCGCTCCTACAGCGGACACCACACCGCCCCGCCACCCCTACCCGCGAAAGGGTTGGGGCAGGCCAAGCCCCGCTGCTATCCTCGCGCCATGAGCAGCGCCGACGACACGCCCCTCCCGCCCGACCGGATCGAGGCGCGCCTCGACGAGATCCTCGAGGTGGAGTTCAACTTCCGCGACGCAGGCCCCGCCGCCGCGGCGATCGCACGGCTGACGCGGGAAGAGCAGCAATACGTGCTCGATTGGGTGCGGCGCATCGCCAGCACCCACATCGAACTGGCCTATCGGTTCGCCGGCCACGCCGCCTACGCCCTGGAGGTGCTCGCCCCACGGGGCATCGAGGCGTGGGCGGTGCGCGCCATGGACCTCTACGACCGCCAGGGGCTGCACCCGGCGCTGGCGGCGATCCACGAGATCGACTCCTTCGTCCACGTCACCCACGAACGGGCCGCCGGCGCACTGTTCGAGGAACAGCAGGGGGTGCTCGGGCACTTCCTCCACGGCCTCTCCGGCCGCCATCTCAAACTGGAGGAGGCGGACGCCCCCTACACCGACAGCGAGACGCTGTTCCTGCCGCCGATCGTCGCCCGGCTACCCGACGCCCGCGACAACTTCCGGCTCTACAAGGCGATGGTGGCACTGCACTGGGCGCAGACCCGCTTCGGTACCTTCCGCCTGCCGCTGGCGACCCTGGTCGAGCAACACCCCGACGGCGATCGGCTGCTCACCCTCTTCCACGCCCTGGAGACCGAGCGGCTGGAGGGGTGCATCGGCCGCGAGCTACCGGGACTCTATCGGGAGATGGGCGAAGTGGAGGCAAAGCTCGCCGACACCGCTCCCTCGGACGAGTGGGAAGCGCTGGCCGGCCGGCTGCGCAGCGCGGACGCCACCGCCGAGGACTGCCTCGCCATCGCCCTCGACCGGGTCGGCGAACTGGCGCCCCCTCCCCCGCGCAGCTACCAGGGACGTCTCGACCCGCCGTTGGTCCAGGCGGTGCAGGCCGCGCGCATCGAACGGGAGAAGATCCACTTCCGCGTCGCGCTGGCCCGCATGCTGGAAGAACAGACGCGGGAGACGCCCGGCCCCGAACGGGAGACACGCTTCGACAAGCGGATCGTCCCCGACCCGACGGTGCCCGAAGGGGTGCGCTTCGAACTGCTGCTCGACGACGCCCCGCTGGCCCCGCCCGACGAGGTGACGCGACTCGCCACCTCGATCCTCCTCGACCTCGACGACATCCCCGACGAATACCTCCACCCCGCCGGCCCCGGCGACTACGACCCGCGCTATTTCAAGGAGGTGCAGGAGGAGGAGGATCCTGACGCGGTGTGGCGCGGCACCTACCACGAGGAGGGTGCGACCCTGGAGCGGGAGTGGGATCACCGCCGCCAGCACTACCGCAAGGGGTGGTGCGCGGTGCGCGAGCGCGACGTGGAGGCGGTCCGCGACGACTTCGCCGAGGAGACCCTGCGCAAACACGCGGGACTGGCGCGCCACCTGAGGCGCACCTTCGAGGCGCTACGCGACGAGGAGCGCATCCTCAAGCGCCAGCCGGACGGCGAAGGGGTCGATATCGACGCGGTGGTGGAGGCGCTGGCCGACCACCGCGCCGGGCGCGAGATGCCCGAACGCCTCTTCACCCGGCTGCACCGCGCGGAGCGCAACATCGCGGTGGCCTTCATGGTCGACATGAGCGGCTCCACCCGCGGCTGGATCAACGACGCTGAGCGCGAGTCGCTGATCCTGCTCTGCGAGGCGCTGGAGGCCCTCGGCGACCGCTACGCCATCTACGGTTTCTCCGGCAACACCCGCAAGCGCTGTGACCTCTACCGGGTGAAGCGCTTCGACGAGCCCTACGACGCCACCGTGCGCGCCCGCATCTCCGGCATCCGCCCACAGGACTACACCCGCATGGGTTTCGCCATCCGCCACCTCAGCCGGCTGCTCAATGAACAGAGCGCCCGCACCCGGGTGCTGATCACCCTCTCCGACGGCAAACCCGACGACTACGACGGCTACCGCGGCGAGTACGGCGTCGAGGACACCCGCCGCGCCCTGCTGGAGGCGAAGCGCGACGGCATCCATCCCTACTGCATCACCATCGACGAGGAGGCCCGCGACTACCTGCCGCACCTCTACGGGCCGGCGGCCTTCACCGTGGTGGACGAGGTGCGGCAGCTGCCGTTCAAGGTATCGGACATCTATCGGCGGTTGACCACGTAGCGCCACGAACAACCCGGAGGGGAAAATGAACCGCAGATTTACGCAGATGAACGCAGATAGTCATCTGCGCAAATCTGCGGTCGAATATTTTGGATGACGGCGTCCCGGAAAGGATCCTTCCGACGATCTACCTCGCCCCCCAAGGCATGATCGGCACCGTGGAGATGGAGTTCTTGGGCGACCCCTCGATAAGCCGGTCCGAAAAGCTCAAATAGACGAGGGTGTTGTTCGCCCGATCGAAAAACCGCACCACCTGGAGTTTCTTGAAAAACCATGAGCGGCTCTCCTTGAACACATCCTCTCCATCTTCGAGGTCGCCCTTGATCGCGATCGGGCCGACCTGGCGGCATGCGATGGAGGCGTCGGAGGTATCTTCGGCCAATCCAACGGCGCCCTTGACCCCACCGGTCTTCGCCCGGCTCACATGGCAGACGACACCATCGACCTTGGGATCATGGAAGGAATCCACACAGATCTTGTCGTTGGGACCAATCCACTTGAACACCGTCGAGACGCAGCCAACGGGCTCCGCAGAGACATCCAGTGAAGCGATCAGGGCGAAAACGGCGAGAGCTATACGGCGCATGAGTACATTCTTCAAATGTCGGCCGCGCAATATAGCATCCTCTTGTTCCGCAATGGCATACTGGATGTTTGATCCGGTATGAACCAGGCGAAGAGGAGCCACCATGACCACACCTGTCGAACTGCTGGTCCAAGGGGTCGGTGAGCTGGTCTCCCTGCCGGAGGTGTTCATCCGGGTCAACCAGGCGGTGGACGATCCCCGCGGCAGCGCCGCCCAGGTGGGCGAGATCATCGCCCAGGACCCCGGCCTCACCGCCCGCCTGCTGCGCCTGGCCAACAGCCCGCTCTACGCCCTCACCGCCACGGTCGACACCGTCGCCCGCGCGGTCACCGTGCTCGGCACCCAGCAGATCCGCGCCCTGGTGCTCGCCACCTCGGTGACCGACACCTTCGAGGGGCTGCCCAACGAACTGGTGTCGATGAAGAATTTCTGGAACCACAGCCTGCTCTGTGCGCTGTGCGCCCGCGCCCTGTCGCGACAGGCGCGCAAGGGCCAGCCGGAGGTGATGTTCACCGCCGGGCTGCTCCACGACATCGGCGAGCTGGTGATCTTCAGCCGGCTGCCCGAGCTGGCCCGCAAGGTGCTGCTGCTCACCCTCGACAGCCCCGAAGAGCTGGCGATCCACCAGGCGGAGCAGCGGGTGCTCGGTTTCGACCACGGCGACGTGGGGGGCGAGCTGGCGCACCTGTGGCAGCTACCGCCGATCCTCGAGGAGTGTATCCGCCACCACCACGCGGTCGAACGGGCCGAAGCGTTCCAGGCGGAGACCGCGCTGGTCCACATCGCCAACATCGCCGCCCAGATGGCCGAGCTGAAGACCCTCGACCCGGAGCAGGCACCACCGATCTCCGCCGCCGCCTGGAAGCTCTCCGGGCTCGACCGGGCGGCGGTGGAGACGGCGGTAACCGAGGCGATGGAGGGGATCGACGAGGCGTCCAAGCTGTTCTCCCCCGCCGGGGAGTAGCGCGCGATGGAACCCACCGCCCCACCCCGCGCGCTACGCGGCTTCGGCCACATCAGCCGCAAGTGGGACGCCACCCACGGCGTCTTCGCGGCGAAGATCCTCCCCGGCGAATACTACGTCACCCTCCACGACGAGGCGGTCTTCACCGTGCTCGGCTCCTGCATCTCCGCCTGCGTGCGCGACAAGGTGTTCGGCATCGGCGGCATGAACCACTTCATGCTCCCCGCGTCGAGCGGCGACGCCGGCAGTTGGCACGCCGCCGACACCAGCGCCGCCACCCGCTACGGCAACTTCGCCATGGAGCACCTGATCAACGATATCCTGAAGGCCGGGGGACGGCGGGAAAACCTGGAGGTGAAGCTGTTCGGCGGCGGGCGCATCCTCGTCACCGCCACCACGGTGGGAGAGCGCAACATCCGCTTCGCCCTCGACTACGTGCGCACCGAGGGACTGGAGCTGGCCACCCGCGACCTCGGTGACGTCTACCCGCGCAAGGTGATCTATTTCCCGACCACCGGCCGGGTGCGGGTGAAGAAGCTGCGCTCGCTGCACACCAACACCATCGCCGCCCGGGAGACCGCCTACCTCAGCGCCATCGAGGAGAAGCCGGTGGAGGGGGAGATCGAGCTGTTTTGAGTCCGGCTTGAGGTCCGGCTGGGAAACGCAGAGATCGCAGAGACGCAGAGAACGCGGAGAAGAGAGGGGAAGGGGCGTCAGCAAGCCTTATAGGGCGCCCCGCGGGCGCCGCGGCCCAACCGAAGGCATGGCGACTCCGTTTGGCACGGGCGTGCCCGAAGCGCCCTATTACCCTCCGCGTTCTCTGCGTTCTCCGCGTCGATCATCCGCAGCCAACGAAGGACTCCGCCTCCGATGCCGTCAGGCCCGTCCGAAAGCATGGCAGTTCCGTTTGGCACGGCGCCCGCGGGGCGCCCTATGGTTCACGGCGCCGATCATCCGCCGCCAACCAGGAATTCCGCCTCCGACGCCGTCAGCGCCCGCCCCTTCCACGGGATCAGCGCAGGCACCCGTTCGCGATAGCGGCGATAGCGCTCGCCGTGATAGGCGATCAGCTTGCGCTCCTCCAACCGGGAACCGAGCACGAAGTAGGCGGTGACTAGGATCGCCGAGAGCAGCAGCGCCGGCTCCATGTCGCGGGTCCAGACCAGCACCAACCCGAGCGAGTACCACGGGTGGCGTACGTAGCGGTGGAGCGGCGAGAGGTGGAACCGCTCCTGATCCTCGACCGCCGCCACCCGATGGCGAAGCTGGCGCAGGCCGAGGAACTCCTGGCCGTCATACCAGCGCAGGGACCACGCGAATCCCGCCAACGCCGCCAACGCCAGGCCATTGGCGATGAAGAAGCCACCCCCCTGCCAGCGCCACAGCCACGCCCCCTGCAGCGAATACATGAACCCCAGCAGCGGCAGGATCAGCAACCCGGCGACGCCGTTGAAGAGCAGCCGGTAGAACGGCATCAGCCGCGGCCACCGCTCCGCCATCCACCGCTTCAACCACAATGATGCGGTCAGCGAATGGAGCGCGAAATAGCCGATCCAGGCGAGTGCCAATATCAGATGATCGGCGGTGTACATTTTCCGGTCACGGGTAACGCCGACATCGACGGGTATACCGATCGCCGAGGCCTCAAGGCAGCCGATCCATCAGCCCGGCCATATAGTCGTTGATCGCGGCATAGTGCCCGGACCCTTCGGTGAGGATGGTATCCGCATCCTGGATGAAGCGATGTCCCGGCACCAGTTCATCGGCACAGTTCCGCACGATAGAGACGACGCTCTCGGCGGTGGACTCCAGGTGGAACTGCAGCCCGAGCACCCGGCCGTCGTAGAGGAAGGCCTGGTTGTCGCATCCCTCGCTCACCGCCAGCCGCTCGGCGCCGGGCGGGGTGGCGAAGGTGTCGCCGTGCCAATGGAAGACGGTGGGCCGTCCGGGGAGGAAACCGGAGACCGGTGACGCCTTCCCCTCGGCGGTGAGTTCGATGGGCAGCCAGCCGATCTCCTTCTCCCGGCCAGGGGTGACCGGACCACCCAGCACGTCGGCCAGCAGTTGGGCGCCGAGGCAGATGCCGACGATCGTCTTCCCCGCCGCCACCGCCTCGCCAAGGAACGCCTTCTCCGCCTTCAGCCACGGATAGGCATCGTACTCGTAGATGTTCATCGGGCCGCCCATCACCACCAGCCGGTCGAAGGCATCGAGCTCCGGCAGCGGATCACCGGCATGGAGATGGGTGTAGGCGATGGGGTGCCCGCCCGTCTCCGCCCAACGGGCGATGCTGCCCGGCCCCTCGAAGGGGACATGTTGGATCACCTGTATCCTCATCGCTGATCATCCTCTCGAAACAAGGTGCGCCAAAACGAAAAACGCCGGGCCCGTGGCCCGGCGTCTCTAGTGCCTACTCCGCCGGCGGCGCCTTCGCCGCCGCCGCCTCCATCATCGTCTTCAGCTCGCCGTTGGCCGCCAGCTCCAGGGTGATGTCGCACCCCCCCACCAGCTCGCCGTCGATGTAGACCTGCGGAAAGGTCGGCCAATCGGCATAGCGGGGAAGGTTCTCGAAGACCTCCGGGTCGGTCAGCACGTTGATGTAGGCGAAACCGACACCGGTCTCCATCATCGCCTGGGCGGTGCGCGCGGAGTAGCCGCACATCGGCATCTGCGGCGTCCCCTTCATGAAGACGATCACCGGATTCTCCTTCACCGCCTGCCCGATACGCTCAAGGACGTCCATTGCTGTTACCTCGCAAAAACCATTCACAGTAGTCGGAATATGAAACCACATCCGCGCCCGAACAAAAACCCGCCGTGAAATGGGGTTTGGGAGTGCCATCACCCACCGGGTCCTTCCCAGCGAAGGTTGCTCGACGCGGAGAACGCAAAGACGCAGAGAACGCGGAGAAGAAAAAAACAAAAGCGATTGATCTCTTTCTCTGCGTTCTCCGCGTCTTTGCGTCCTCTGCATTACCACGCGAGCGCCGAACAGGACTTCAATCGACGTTGGTCTGCAGCCAGTATTCGAGCAGCGCCAGGTGCCACAGCTTGGAGCCGAGAATGCGGGTGTGGTGGGACTCGGGGTCGGCGAGCAGCTTGTCGACGTAGGTGCGCTGGTAGAGGCCGCGGCGGCGGCACGCCTCGGAGCCGAGCACCTCGCGCATGAAGTCGAGGAACGGGCCGCGCACATACTTCAGCGCCGGCACCGGGAAATAGCCCTTGGGGCGATCGATCACCCCGTCGGGAAGCAGGCCGCGGCTGATCGCCTTGAGCGGGAACTTGCCCCCCTCCTTCAGCTTCAGCGCGGGAGGGATCTTCATCGCCAGTTCCACCAGCTCGTAGTCGAGGAACGGCACCCGCGCCTCCAGCCCCCACGCCATGGTCATGTTGTCCACCCGCTTCACCGGGTCGTCGACGATCAGCGTGGTGACGTCCATGCGCAGCACCCGATCCAGATACTCGTCGGCATCGGGTTCGCCGAGCAGCTCCCCGATCCGCGTGGCGGTGTGGTCCGGCCCCTGGAACGGCGGCATCACCATCTCCAGAAACTCGTCGTGGTCGCGATCGAAGTAGTGGTTGCGGAAGCGCTCCAGATCGCCGCCCGTCGCCTCCCCCATCTTCGGGTACCAGAAGTAGCCGCCGAACACCTCGTCGGCCCCCTGGCCGGAGAGCACCACCTTCACCTCCTTCGAGACCTGCTCGGCAAGCAGGTAGAAGGCCACCGCATCCTGCGCCACCATCGGCTCGGCCATGTTGGCCACCGCCTCGGGGAGCCTCTTGAGCACCTCGCCGTTGGGGATCGAATACTTGTGATGGCGGGTGGCGAAGCGCGCCACCACCTGATCGGAATACTCGAACTCGCTCCCCTTCTCCTCCGGCTGGTCCTCGAAGCCCACCGAGAAGGTGAGGATCTCCTCGCGCCCCATCTCCGCCATCAGCCCCACCAGCAGGCTGGAGTCGAGACCGCCGGAGAGCAGCACACCCACCGGCACGTCGGCGGCGGTGAGCCGCCGCTCCACCGCCGTTTTGAGCGCCTGGTGGGTCGCCTCGACCCACTCCTCCTCGCTCAGCGGGGTCTCCGGCCGCTGCGCCCTGAGCTGCCAGTAGCGGCGCTCCCGGCGCCCCCCCTTGGCATCGAAGGTGACACTGGTGCCGGGGGCCAGCTTGCGCACCCCCTTGAGCACCGTGCGCGGCGCCGGCACCACCGCGTGGAGAGTGAACTGGTGGTGCAGCGCCACCGGATCGAGCTTGGTGTCCACCCCGCCGGCGGCGAGCAGCGCCTGCGGATTGGAGGCGAAGCGCACCCGCTTGGCCTCGCAGGAGAAGTAGAGCGGCTTGATGCCGAGGCGGTCGCGGGCGAGGAACAGCGTCCGCTCACCGATGCTCCATACGGCGAAGGCGAACATGCCGTTGAAGTGCTCCACGCACCCCTCGCCCCAGGCGTGGTACGCCTTGAGGATCACCTCGGAATCGCCGGTGGAGAAGAAGCGATAGCCTCGGCCCGCCAGTTCCTCGCGCAGCTCGCGATAGTTGTAGATGGTGCCGTTGAAGACCAGGGCGAGGCCCAGTTCGGTATCCACCATGGGCTGGTGGGCGTGGTAGGAGAGATCGATGATGGAGAGCCGCCGGTGACCGAGGGCGAGCGGTCCATCGGACCAGCTGCCGCCGTGGTCCGGTCCCCGCCGCGCCAGCTTCTCCATCATCCGTGCCGTCGCCCCCAGGTCGGGGTGGACGCCGTCAAAACGCAGTTCGCCGCAGATTCCGCACATAGGGTCTACCGAGGGATTCGTTGAAGAGGGGTTGAGAGAGTGTCGGGCCGGAGGGGCAGCGATGCAAGGTGGAACCGCTGAAGTGGATCGCAGGAGTGCGGCGGTTCCAGGCAGGCTTCGTCGTCACCCCGATCCAATCCGGGAAGCGAACGTGGTTCGTTTTCGGGGAGGAACGACGTGAAGCGCGATCCGTCCGGTGAAGGAAACGCCTCCCGGATCATTCGTGGTCAACGATTCACTCCTCTTCGGAGCGGGCGGTAACGAACGGGAAGCCTCCGGAGTCGACGGTCACCTCGAAGAGGATCGGGCGGCAGCACACCGAGCAGTCTTCGATATAGCGTTGCTCCTCCACCGAGGTGTCGACCACCACCTCGATGCGCTCCCAGCAGTAGGGGCACTGCACCTCGATCGTCTCCAGTCCAGTCATCTCAGATCCCCGTTACTTGGCCATCGTCGGTCAGCCCGATGCGCCGCGCCGCCGGCTCCGGCGGCAGTCCCGGCATGGTCACGATGTCGCCGGTGAGCGCCAGCAGATAGCCCGCCCCGGCCGCCACCCGCAGCGACTCCACCGGCAGGGTGAAGGGCGCGGGCCGCCCCACCCGGTGGGGGTCGTCGGAGAGCGACAGATGGGTCTTGGCGATGCAGATCGGCAGGCGGTCGTAACCGAGCGCCGAGAGCCGCTCCAGCTCCCGCCGCGCATGGCGGCTGAAGGCGACGTCCGCCGCGCCGTAGATGGTCCGCGCCACCGCGGCGATCTTCTCCTCCGGCGAGGCCTCCAAACCGTAGAGGAAGCGCACCTCCGGCCGCGGCCCCGCAGCCGCCTCCACCACCGCCGCGGCAAGCGCCTCCGCCCCCGCGCCACCCGCCGCGAAACCGTCGAAACGGGCCACCGCCAATCCCCGCTCCGCACAGCCGCGCTCGACGGCACGCAGCTCCTCCTCGGAATCCCCATCGAAACGGTTGACCGCGACCACCGGCTGGAAACCGAAGGCACGCACGCTGCGCACGTGGTGGTCGAGATGAGCCAGCCCGCGCACCACCTCATCGACCGACCCGCCCCCCTCCGCCCGCCCGCAGCCGTGGATGCGCAGCGCCCGCACCGTCACCACCAGCACCACCGCACTGGGCCAGAGGCCGGAGGCGCGGCACTTCAGGTCAAAGAACTTCTCCGCCCCCAGGTCGAAGCCGAACCCCGCCTCGGTCACCACGTACTCCGCCCGCGCCGCCGCGGTGCGGGTCGCCACCACGCTGTTACAGCCGTGGGCGATATTGCCGAAGGGGCCGCCGTGGACCAGCGCCGGCACCCCTTCGGTGGACTGCACCAGGTTGGGCAGGATCGCGTCATGCAGCAGCGCCGCCATCGCCCCGGTGGCCTCCAGCCGCTCGGCGGTGACCGGCGCGCCGGCGCGGTCGAAGCCCACCAGGATCCGCCCGAGCCGCGCCTTCAGGTCCGCGGGATCCTCGGCCAGGGCGAGGATCGCCATCACCTCGGAAGCGGCCGAAATATCGAAACTGGCCTCCCGCGGCACCCCGTCGCCACGCCCGCCGAGACCGATCACCGTATGGCGCAGCGCGCGATCATTGACGTCGAGCACCCGCCGCCAGAACACCTGGCGTTGCTCCAGATCGAGTCCCGGGTCGAGCCCGGCATGGTGGTGGATGGCGTTGTCGATCAGCGCCGAGAGGAGATTGTGGGCGGCGGTCACCGCGTGCAGGTCGCCGGTGAAGTGCATGTTGATGCGGGTGGAGGGCTCCAGCCGGCAGCGCCCGCCGCCGGTGCCGCCCCCCTTCACCCCGAAGATCGGCCCCAGCGACGGCTCGCGCAGCGCCAGCGCCGCCCGTTTGCCGATCCGCCGCAGCCCCTGGGCGAGGCCCACCGAGACGGTGGTCTTGCCCTCCCCCGCCTTGGTCGGGTTGATCGCCGAGACCAGCACGATGCGGCCATCGAGCGGGGTATCGCGCTTCGGCAGGGCGGCCAACCGGATCTTGGCGATAGCATCGCCACAAGGCATCAATTGATCGGGCGCGAACCCCAGATCGGCCGCCACTCCATCGATGGGGCGTAGCGCACCGCTCACCGGTCGGCCCGGGCCACGGCCCACGCCAGAAACGTGCCGTAGAGTTCGACGGCGGGTTCCACCGCCCCGATGACCAGATCCAGATCGATGGTGTCATAGAGATGGGTAAGCACGTCGCGCATGGCACACGCCTCGACCAGCTCGTCGGCCATCGCCTCGGGAAGCACCCCGCGGCTTGCCAGATTGGAGAAGATCTCGCGATAGCTGGAGGCGGGGACCACCTGCTCCGCCTTGCACACCTGCAGCGCGATATCGGCGGCCGCCTCACAGAGCAGTTGCAGCAACCGCTCGATGGCGTAGTGCTCGCGCCGCCGTGCATCCGATTCCATCGCCGCATAGGGCCGCAGGTCGGTGAGGAATCGACTCAGGGCGGCGAGCTTGCGCTCCATCACTTCCTGCCTATTCATCACGCAAGATCTCCCGACTGGCACGGCGGAATTTTTCGCTGTCGGCGTAGAGGAAGAAGGCGCGGTCCTGCTCACGATCGAACAGCCCCTCCTCCGCCTCGTAGAGGAGGCGACCCGGCCGGAACACCTCGAAGCGGGTCACCGGATTGGTGACGTCACGCACCACCACCAGATCCACGGCAACCGGATCGAAGAGCGCCTCCAATTCCGCCTGCCAACGGCACTGCTGCAGCAAGCTCGGGACCGCCTCGGGCTGGACCGCCAGGTCGACGTCGCGCCCGGCACCCTCGACGGCGGTGGAGCCGAACAGCACCACCAGACGCCAACCGAAGCGGCGGGCCAGCGCGGCGATCGCCTCCCGGTGCATCACTACATCGTCCAGTCGGATCATTCCCACTCCACCATCTCGAACCAGTTCTCCACCCGGAGACCGGGAAAATCGGCGAAATCGCGATGGTTGCGGGTGACCAGGACCCGCTGGTTGAGCACGGCGATGGCGGCGATCTGGCCGTCGACGAAGGCGGGAGTACGCCCCTCCGCCATCAGCCGGGCGCGGACCTCACCGTGCCAGAGCGCCGCGGCACGATCATACGGGAGCACCAACAGCGGCTGCTCGACGAGGCGTCGGAGGTAGTCGGAGAGCGCAGCCCTGCGCCGCCCGTGCGCAAGCCGTTCAATGCCGAAGCGCAGTTCGTGGACCACCGGCGCGGCGGTGGCCACTGCCGCGCCATGCCGGCGCAATCGTTCCATCACCCCCGGATGGGGCGCGGCGCGGGTGGGCTCGGAGAGGATGTTGGTGTCCAGCAGATAGCTCACTCCTCCCATGAAAATGCCCTGCCCTCGGTGCGCTCGCGCCAGCCGTCGATCTCCTCGTCGGAGAGCTCCTCCGCGGAGGGCTGAGCCGTATCCCGCCAGGCGGTGATGGTCGCCCACAGGTCCGCCTCGGGCTCATACCGTTTCAGCCGCTGATACTCGGCCTCCGACAACACCACCGCCGCCCGTTTGCCGCGCCGGGTGATGCGCACCGCTTCACCCTCTTCGACCTCGCGAATCAACCGGGTGAGGTGGTTTTTTGCCTCGGCAATGGAGAACTCGTGCATAGAGACACCAACATGGCTATCTTAATGGCCATGAGTATGGTCCGTGCGTAGAGTGCCGACAAGTCTATAATCCTGCGCCGACAACGATCCCATTCCCGGAGGAGAGAAGATGCCGACCTACGACTACCGCTGCGAGGCCAACGGACGGGTGGTGGAGGTGATCCACCGCATGAGCGAGGAGATGAAGAGCTGGGGCGAGCTGTGCGCCCGGGCGGGGATCGACCCCGGCGACACCCCGGCCGACAGCCCGGTACAGCGCCTCGCCACCGGCGGCAATGTGGTGCAGGCGTCAAGCCTCGGCGGCGGCAACCTGCCACCCTGCTCCTCCGGCAGTTGCTGCCCGAGCGGCGGCTGCGGGATTTGATTCAACCGCAGATTTTGCAGATTGGCGCAGATTTCCGATCTTTTGAATCTGCGTTCATCTGCGAAATCTGTGGTTAAGTCCTTCTCTCCGCCAGCACCCGCTCGACGGTGTCGACGATGGCCTGGGTCTGCGGGTCGATCTCGATGTTGACCCGATCGCCCACCCGGCGCTCGCCGATGGTGGTACGCTCCAGGGTCTCGGGGATCAGGTTGACGTCGAAGCGCCGCCCCTCCACCCGGCCGATGGTCAGGCTGATGCCGTCGATGCCGATGTAGCCCTTGGCGAAGACGTACTTCACCAGTTCTTCCGGCAGCTCGAACCAGACCTGGCGGTTGTTCTCCGCGACGTTCACCTCGACCACCTCCGCCCGGGCGATGATGTGGCCCGACATGGCGTGGCCGCCGATCTCGTCGCCGAAGCGGGCGGCACGCTCGAAGTTGACCCGATCCCCCTCGCGCAGCCCCCCGAGATTGGTCACCGCCAGGGTCTCGCGCATCAGGTCGAAGTCGATCCGATCGCCGTCGATGCGGGTGACGGTGAGGCAGCAGCCGTTGTGCGCCACCGAGGCGCCGGGTCGAACCCCCTCCATGCTCCCCGGCGGGAAGCGCAGGGTGTGGGTGCGGAACTGCTCCTTCTCGACGATACGCACCACCTCCGCGGTGCCCTGAACGATCCCGGTGAACATGCTCTCTCCTCTTCGGTGGATGGTGGGCAGGGCCCTGTTGTACCACGGAGCGGACGCCGGCCGTGCCGATTCGGAGCACTCCGGGGATCGCGAGACCGCACCTGTAGGAGCGGCCCCGAGGCCGCGATGGCGCCGTTTCCGATCCTGCCGCAAGCGGGATCCATGCGCCGCACTCCGTCCCGATCGCGGCCTCCGGGCCGCTCCTACAGGGAAATGATGTGCCACCACCAGGAACCGTGAACCCCCTCGTGTTGCCGGTTGCCGCCCGGCCCTGCGACCACCCCTGAAGCACCTCCGCGGCAAACCGATCCGTCAATCCGAAGCCAGGGCGTAGCGGTTCACCGCCCGCAGGAAGTCGGCCTTGCGGATCGGTTTCGACAAATGTTCGGTGCAGCCCGCCGCCTTCGAGCGGGCGCGGTCCTCCTTCATCGCGTGGGCGGTGAGCGCGATGATCGGCAGCGGCCGGCGCCCCTGTTCGTGCTCCCACACACGGATCCGCCGGGTCGCCTCGTAGCCGTCCATCACCGGCATCTGCACGTCCATCAGCACCAGGTCGAAGCTCTCCTCCTGGAAGCGCTCGAAGGCCTCCTCGCCGTTCTCCACCCGCTCCACCAGGTGGGGCGTCTCGCGCAGGTAGGCGTTGAGCAGCAGCACGTTGTCGTCGGAGTCCTCGGCGAGCAGGATCTTCAGCCCGTGCAGTTCGAGCCCCGCCCCCGCCTCGGGCTCCGGCTCGCCGCCCAGCGCCAGGGCCAATCCCCGTTGCAGCTCGCGCCGCTTCACCGGCTTGAGCAGATAGACCACCCCCAGCTCGCGGGCACGGCGGGCGTCCACCCGCCGCTCGCCGAAGCCGAGCACGACGATCGGCAGCTCGACCAGCGACGGACGCGAACGCACCCCCTCCACCACCTCCACGCAGTGGCTGCCGTTGGGCGTGGCATCCAGCACCAGCGCGGCGAAGCCGCCGCACTCCGGCCGCTCCAGGCAACGCATGGCGTGATCGATCCGCTCCTCCTCCTCGACCACCGCGCCGGCCGCCTCCATCGACCGGCGGGCGATCAACCGCGAGGCCGGGCTGCCGCCGGCAAGCAGCACCGCCACCCCGTCGAGGGCGGCCAGCGCCGGGCGCGGCAGCACCACCTTGGCGGCCTGCGCCGGGATGGTGAAGAAGAAGGTGGAGCCCTCCCCCGGCGTGCTCTCCACCCAGATCCGCCCGCCCATCAGTTCCACCAGCCGCTGGCAGATGGTCAGCCCGAGGCCGGTGCCGCCGAAACGGCGGGTGACACTGGCGTCCGCCTGGGTGAAGGCGGAGAAGATCGCCCGCACCCGCTCCGCGGGGATGCCGATGCCGGAGTCCCGTACCGCGAACTCGAGCACCCCGTCGGCCCCCGCCACCCGGCTCACCCGCACCTCCACCCCGCCGCGATCGGTGAACTTGACCGCGTTGCCGACCAGATTGAACAGCACCTGGCGCAGCCGCACCGGATCGCTCATCACCACCTCGGGGACGCCGTCGTCGAGACGGGCGTGGAGCTCCAAATGCTTGTCGCGGGCACGCACCCCCAGCACCTCCAGCACGTCCTCGATCACCTCCGGCAGGTCGAAGGCGATGTGCTCCAGCTCCAGCTGCCCCGCCTCCACCTTGGCCAGGTCGAGGATGTCGTCGATCAGGGTGAGCAGCAGGTTGCTGGCCGAGCGCATGATATTGAGAAAGCGCCCCTGCTCCGGCTCCATCGGGGTCTCCGAGAGCAGGTCGGCCATGCCGATGATGGCGTTCATCGGGGTGCGCACCTCGTGGCTCATGTTGGCGAGGAACTGGGACTTCAGCCGCGATGCCTCCTGGGCGGCGTTGCGCGCGTCGATCAGCGCCTGCTCGATGCGCTTGGCCTCGCTGATGTCGGTGAACACCCCGATGTAGTTGACCGTATCCCCACGCCAATCGTGGATCGCCGCGATGCTCAACCGCTCGGGGAAGACCTCGCCGCTCTTGCGCCGGTTCCAGATCTCCCCCTGCCACCGCCCCCGCTCGATCAGCTCGGCCCACAGCCGCTGGTAGAACGCCTCGTCGTGGCGCCCCGACTTGAGCACCCGCGGGGTATGGCCGATCACCTCCTCGGGGTCGTAGCCGGTGATCCGCACGAAGGCGGGGTTGACCGCCAGGATCACCCCCGCCGCATCGGTGGTGATCACCCCTTCGAGCATGTGCTCGATCACCTGCTTGTCGCTGTAGGCGACGTGCTCCACGTACTCCTTGGCCCGCTTCAGCTCCGCCACCCGCTGCTCCAACTGGGCATTGGCCCCACCCAGCTCCTGTTCGGCGGCCTCCAGCGCGTGGCGCGCCTGATCGAGCTGGGCCAGGGAGCGCTCCCACAGGCGGCGAATCCGCCCCGCCTGCCGCCCCTCCTCGCGCAACAGGCGGTTCTCCCGCTCCAGCTCGGCGACCCGCGCGGCCAGCGCCTCCTGCCCCCCCTCGCCGTCCGGCCGCCGGCTCATCCCACCAGGTCCGGGTAGAGCAGGTCGGTGCCGCAGCGCAGACGCTCCAGGTAGACCAGGGCATCGGCGACGAAGCGCTGTGGGATGATCGAACCGTGCTGCGGGCAGATCGCCCGGATATCGAGCCCCGCCAGGGAGCGGACGAAACCGCGGGCGGCGACGTTGGAGGCCATGTAGTCGATGTGGAACAGGTCCAGCTTGACGGCGTGGGCGGAGAAGTCATCCACCACCAGCCGCCAATCGGTGTCGATGGCGGCGAAGAGGTCGCCGGAGAAGAGGAAGCCACTGGCCGTATCGAAGGTGGCGAAGGCCATCGGCGAGTGGAGGAACGGGGCGGGCAGGAAGCGCAGCGTCGAACCCGAGGGAAGCGCCAATTCCGGCACCTCCTCGATGTCGTGGCAGCGGTAGTCGTGGACCCCGTAGTGGGGCAGCAGCACCCGGGTGCGCGGGCTGGTCACCACCCGCGCCTCGGGATTGAGGGCAAGCCACTGGCCGAGGGAGGCCGCCACGTCCGGGTCCTGATGACACACCACCAGGCCGCCGAGCGCCGTGGGATCGACCACCGCCGCCACCTCCTCGCGGATGCGGCCGAAGGCGTCGCGGTTCCCCGGGTCCACCAGCAGCACCTGGTCGCCGTCGACGATCAGATAGGAGTTGCAGCGAAAGGCGGTCTCCTCGCGCAGCCCCAGCCAGTAGAGTCGGTGATCCCCCTCCTCGTACAGCAGTACCGGCCCCGGCTCCTCCGGCGCCGTCAATCGATCGAGCACCACCACGACGACTCCTCCTCAAAAAACCACACCCCAGTCCCCCTCGGCGGAGCCCCCACGGAGGGCGCCACCGGTCGGACGATGACTACAACTATAGAGATTCGTCCCCCGTTCCGCCTGGCACCGACCGCCTTTCCCGCACCCGGTCCCGGTGATAGGCTCTTGAACATTAGTTGACCTATCAACTCAACATAAAGGAGCGCCCCATGATCACCCGCCGCCTCGCCCCCGCTCTGCTGCTGCTGCTCGGCGCCGCCCTCTCGACCGCCGCCGTCGCCGACCAGGAAGAAGAGATCATCAAGTACCGCCAGCACGCCATGGAGGCCGCCTCCGCCCATCTAAAGAGTGCCGCCGCCATTCTCAAGGGGCAAGTGCCGTTCCGCGACGACCTGACCAAACACGCCAAGGCCCTGGCCGACCTGGGTCCGATCATGGCCGCCGGCTTCCCCGCGGGCTCCGACTTCGGCGACACCGACGCCAAGCCCGAAGTGTGGTCGAAACGCGCCGAGTTCGAGAAGGCCGCCGACAAGCTGGTCCACACCTCCGCCGCCTTCGCCGCCAACCCCACCGGCGAGACCCTCGGGGCACTGGGCAAGAGTTGCAAGGCGTGCCACCACCAGTTCCGCGAATGACCGGAATGCTCGGTCGCTGGCTGGCCGATCCGCTCGATACCGAAGCCGCCCGCCAGCTGCTGGAGAACGCCCGGCGGCGCACCGGTCGCGCCCACCGCCGCCGCCTCACCCCCCGCCTCCAGGAGCTGACCGCCCGCTTTCACCTCGGCGAAGCGACCGAGGCCGACTATCGCTCCCTGTCCGCCGAACTGAAACACCGTCCCCACGCCACCGCCCTGTTGGAGCTGCTCTACGGCCAACTGCTGATCAGCCGCAAACTGCGCGCCGGCCTCGACCACCTGCGCCGCGGGGAGCGCCTCGCCGCCCGCCTGTTCTCCCCCGCCGACTATTTCACCGTAACCGAACGCCACGAACTGCTCGCCGAACTGGCCCTCGGCGACACTCCGCAGCCCCCGCTGCCCCTCGACGCACTCCTCACCGAGGCCCGCGTCATCCGCCGCCTGCGTGGCCCCCGCCGGCCGATCCCGGAATCGCCCCACCGCGACACCATGGACTAGGAGCCTGTCGGACTATGGGGGATCGAGCTGCGGGAGGGCAGGGCCGTCATCCCGCTTTCGCGGCCGATTCATCCATCGTCCGGCAGGCTCCTAGCCCTGCCTCTTACCCACAAATCGGCTGCATAACCGGAATGACGGCCCCGGTTGCGCAAAGGGTTGCCGACAGGGAAGTAGGTATGCGGTGCGAGCAGGACGCGGAAGCCGCAGCATGCGACAAGTATGCGTCCCTTTGCGCACCTTGCCGGACGCGCGTCTCGACGCCCCAAAACAGGAAGTTATTCTTTCGCGGGCCCTTAGCCGACAGACACCATCGCCACATGTAAGAAAATGACCAATTGACTCGTAAGAAAATGGAAAAAAATGCCTATCGATTTACCTACGCGCACTTACTTATTGTCACGCCCGCCCCATACCCGCAGTATTTTCCGGCGAATTTTTTGGGAGATCTGCCCCGCACCTCGCGGAAACGCGGTCCGCCCGCCTCCGCACTGCTACGACACACGGCCCCGCAATGCCGACCGACTATTCTGAACCCGACCGGCACGACGACCGGCCTCGGCCTCGATATCAGACCTTCGGGTGGGGTGCGCCGTCGCCATTGGCCCATATTCCGCGATCAGCAGTTCCCATGTTAGGAGCGCTCCTCGCACAACCCGTTCCCCAATAATCACGACAGCCGAGTCAAGACCCATGATCCACGTTGCCTCCCGCCCCTTCGCGGCACTCGCTCTCCTCTTCGCCGCCGCACTACTCCCCGTCACCGGCTGGGGCGAGCCCCTCGAAAAACCACGAGTGGCGGTCAAGACGCCAAACACTGACGGGGTCAAGGGGCGCGCCGCCACCCGCCTCAATACCGACGCCCTGGTGGCGGAGATGGAGGCCGCGCTGCAGAAGAGTCGCAAGTTCGAGGTGCTGACCCGACAGAGCGGCGCCCTCGCCCAGATCCGCGAGGAGCAGCAGTTCGCCGATTCCGACCTGGCCAAGGGCAACGCCGCCACCGGCAAACTGGAAAACGCCAACTACCTGGTGTTGCCGACGGTCCAGACCTTCTCCTTCTACCGCACCACCACGCCGATCCCCAACATCGACGACAAATACAGTCGCCAGGACCAGGGTTCCATCGAGATCCAGGTACAGGTGATCGACACCTCCAGCGGCGGCATCAAGACCACCTTCTTCCTCAAAAGTGGTTTCTCAACCCGCCCCGAGGTGGTCAACACCCGCGGCGGCGTCCCCGCCGCCGGCCACTTCTCCACCATGGCGAAACGGGTCGCCGCCCAACTGGCGGACCAGCTCACCGATACCGTGTTCCCGATGCGGGTGATCACCACCAAGGGCAATCAGGTGTGGATCAACCGCGGCAAGGACGGCGGTCTGAAGAAGGGGGACCTGCTCAACGTCTACCGTCCCGGCGAGGAGCTGATCGACCCCTACACCGGCGAAAGCCTCGGCTCCACCGAGGAGCTCCTGGGCAAGGTGAAGGTGGAGCGGATCAACCCCAAGTACACCGTCACGGTGATCACCGGAACGCCTCCCCAGACGCCAATCGCCCAAGGCGACATCCTGCGTGAGCCTTAAAACAATAATCCATAAGCCGAGCCGCCACGACGCCCCACCCGCGCAAGGAGCCCCCATGCGACACGCCCTTCCCTCGGTGCTGATCGGCACCCTGCTGCTGGCCGCCCCGCCCCTGTGGGCGGCAACCGGCGGCGCCGCAACCGAGATCGAAACCACCTCACCCACCGACGCCCGCCAAGCCTCGGGGGAGGAGGCCGACGGCGCACGCGACCACCGGGAACCCGACCGGCACGCCGCCGACGGGCAGACCACCACCACCGCCGACGACGACGGCACGCACCCGGGCAGGGTCTACCTGCGCGCCAACGATTTCTGAGGGGCCACCATGAATCCGCTTCACCGCCGCCCGCTGCTCCGCCTGAGCGCCGCCGCGATCACGCTCCTCCTGTCGCTTTCCGCCGTCGGCGAAACCGTCGAGCGGCAGGCCAGCTCCACCGGCCCGACGGCACGGGAAGCGGTGGCCAACGCCCTGGTCGAGGCGCTGCAGCAGAGCTCCGGCGTCAAGATCGACCACCGCCAGCTCCACGATCAGGTCACCTACCAGTTCAACGCCCAGTTCGGCGACCGCGAGGTCGCCGCCGCCACCCTGCTGCACCAGCGCGGCAACCGCCTGGATCTGAAAAGCGCCGGCGTGATATCGGGTTACGACGTCCTCTCCCTCGACGCCGACGACAAGGGGCTGTTCCACGCCCGGGTCAAGGCCACCATCGAGCGCTACACCCCTCCCGGCTTCGACGCCAACAACCGGCGCAAGCTGGCCGTCCTCCCCTTCCGTTTCCACCTCCCGCTACGCGAGGTGCTGTTCCTCGGCCTCCCCCCGCACGAGCTCTCCCGCCGCTTCCAGCAGGCGCTGGTCACCGACTTCACCCAGAGCCGCCGTTTCAGCATCATGGATCGGGACTTCTCCGCCGAGTACGCCGATGAGCGACGGCTGCTCGACAGCCCCGATGCCGCGCTGAGCGAATACGCCAAGCTCGGCGAGGTGCTCGGCGTCGACTACCTGGTGGTGGGCACCATCACCGCCGCCACCCTGCGGGAGAAGCGCTATCGCATCCCGGTGGTCGACGAGCTGGCCAGCGGCTACGAAGGCCGCCTGCGGGCGGAGTACCGGGTCATCGTCATGGCCACCCGGCAGGTCAAGTGGGCGGACGCCATCGAGTGGACCGTCACCCCCGAAGAGGGGGCGAAGAAGCTCGGCGACCCCGCCGACGCCACCGTCGCCCGCGACCGCTTCATCACCGCCGCCGCCGCGGAGCTGAGCCGCCAGGTGATCGACCACCTCTATCCGCCGCGGGTGATCGCCGTCAACGGTGGCGGCGAGTTCGTCATCAACCAGGGGGGCGTCACCCTCCACCGCGGCGAACGCTTCGAGGTGTTCAGCGAGGGCCGGGAGTTCTTCGACCCCTACACCCACGAATCCCTGGGACGGCAGGAGCAGCGCCTGGGGCTGGCGGAGATCAGACAGGTCGACGCCAAGACCAGTGTCGCGCGGATGGTCGAGGGCCCACGCGACGTGCCGGAAGGGGCGCTGCTGCGCAAACCCCGCGAGGCCTCCCCGATATCGACCGACGCGAAGGGGGCACCGGCAAAGCCAGCCTACCGCCCCGCCTTTTGACGTCCACTCCCGGAAAACGCCAAGAAATATAGAGACGAAGGACCCGCAACAATGCCCCCTCTCCCCCATCGAGTGGCCACCGTAGCCCTCACCGCCCTCTTCGCCGCCACCGCCCACGGCGGCTTTCTCGACCAACTCGACCAGATCGGTAAGGGAATCGGGCAGTCGCTGAGCGGGACGACCCAGTCGCTGTCGCAACCCACCACCACCTCCACGTCATCGGCAGACACCCCGACACCAACCCCTGAGGCCCCACCCGAACAGCAGGTTCGCGGCGGCATCCTGCCGGCGAAGATCGTCTACAAGGGGTACGCCAAGGAGTTCCTGCCGGTCAAACAGGCGATCTACCAGGGCAATCTCGATGACGCGGTGGCCTTCTACGAAAGCAACGGGAAGAAAAAGTTGACGCCCACGCAAGCCGCGGATGAAACCACGGCGCCGGAAGGTGGCTTCGACATCCTTTCGTTAGGCAACGACACCAACGAAAAAGCGCAAGAAGGGTTTGACGTCACTGACGAAAAACTTCGTTTTCTCAACTATCTGGAGATGGGAACCCTGGAACTCGATCGCGGCGACAGCAAGGCCGCCATCGACAATCTGCGGCAAGCCCAAGAGCAACTCGGGGTGCGCGAAGACGAGGGGGAACTGACAGAAACCGCGAAGAAGGCCCTCAATTTCGGCCTTGAAACCCTCACCGGCAACGAAGAGATCGGTCCCTACCAGGGCGAGGGCTACGAGCGGGTGCTGATGCTCAACTACCAGTCCATCGCGTACCTGATGCAGGGCGACCGCCGTGCCTACAACGTCGCACGCATGGCCATGGACTGGCAGGACCGGGAAGAGGAAAAATTCAAGGAGCGCCTGAGCGAGGTCGAGAGCAAGCTCGCCGAAGAGAACAAGAAGACGGACCAGGGCCAGGCCGCCGAGACCCAGGAGGCGCTCAGTGGCAACATCGCCAAGGAGTACGCCCGCTTCGAGGACCGCGCAAACCGGGTCCTCAGCGCCTACTCCAATCCCTTCGGCTGGTACCTCGCCGGCATCGTCCAGGAGTTCGACGCCTACGAGGACCCGAGCGCCTGGGACAATGCACGCATCGCCTACGACAAGGCCGCCAAGCTCAATCCCAAGAGCAAGCTGATCGCGCAAACGCTGAAGGCGGTGAAAAAGCGCAAGAGTCCCAACAAAAAGAAGAAGCTCGTACACATCGTGATCGCCGACGGTTTCGCCCCCGAGAAGAAGGTGATGGTCAACATGATCCCCACCCCCCGGGGAATCGCCTCCCTGCAACTGCCCATCTACACCCCCACCGACAGCCAGATAGCGCGCATCGAGGTGCAGAACAGCAAAGGCAAGCGCCTCGCCCGCCTCGGCACCATCGCCGATGTCGAGGCGCTCGCCCTCCGTTACCAAAAGGACGCCGAGCCACTCAACCAGCTACGTGCCACCCTTGGCCTCGTACGTAGCGTGATCGAGAACGAGACCCTCTCGCGAGTCCCGTTCGGCGCCCTGTTCAGCGCCGTGCGCCAGGAGATGTCCACCCCCGACACCCGCTCCTGGATGAGCCTGCCGGCCACCCTCCGCGGTGCCCGCCTGGAGCTCAGCAAGAACACCACCAACCTCCAGTTGGTCAGCTTCGATGCCAAGGGCAAAGAGGTTGCCCGCCAGAAGCTGAAGCTGCCCAAGGGTCGACACGGATTCATCTATGGTCGCAGCATCAACAAGAACCTGATGGTCCATCAAGCGCCCAAACTCTGGATCGACAAGAGTTGAACCGTTGGAGAACCCAGCCATGAAACCCCTCTTTCAATCGATCGCTCTTTGTGCGGTGATCGTCACCACCTCATTCTCCCTGGGGTGTCAACAGACCCGCAGCGAAAGTGCCGATGACGGGCGTTACGTCGCCCACCCCACCATCGATCGAAGCCAGCATCCAAACGCCACCCTCATCGTCGGCTCCACGGCATTGCTGGAAAAAATCAAGCTGATCGATCCCCGTCTCCGACAGGCCGGCGCCTTCATGCAAGGACAGGTCACGCTGCAGAACCTGAGTGACGACCGGCTCGCCCTGGAATATCGCATCACGTGGGAGGACGACCAGGGGTTCCAGCTCGATCAAGAAGCGATGTGGACCCGGATCTTCCTCGGTCCGCGTCAGACCCGGCGCATCCAAAGCACCGGGAAACAGCAGCAGGCCGGCCACATGGTCGTCACGGTCCGCGCCCCCGACGACTATTTCATCGACTACGACCGACGCAATCCCCCCAAGAAAGAAGAGGACTCCAACCAATGAGCTTGAAGCAAACCGCCCTGAGGCTGACCTTCGCGGGCCTTGCCGCCCTCACCCTCACCGCCTGTGACTCCGCGAACCCGGTCCGGGATCGGGTGAGCATCGCCGATTCGGAAACCCGTGAACACCTCGAAGCCGACCTCAACCTGGGTGATCTGATGGGTTTTGCCGAGAACATCACCAACAAGATGCTCGCCGATCCCAAGCTTGCCGACTGGGCCAAGCGCCGCCCGCGCCTGATCGTCGGCCGTATCCGCAACAATACCGATGACCCCAACCTGCGGGTCGAAGACATGTACGACCGCATCCAGGAAACCCTCTTCAACGCAGGCGTCGCCCGTATCGTCGACAACTCCGCCACGCGGTTCGACTACATCGTCCGCTCCGAAATCACCTCCAGCCGCCAATACGGCGAGAAAGGCGAGGAGCTGGTGGAATACAAGATGACGCTCAAGCTGTTCAATCTGAAAGGAGACCTGCAAGGGCACTGGTCCGATCGACTCAAGCTGGCCAAGGCCCGCCGGGGGGTCCTGTAAGAGGCTCCGGAGGGGACACCGGTGGCCGACGAGCAACGGCTCTCGGCCACCGCTCAAGCGGCCTGCAGGCGAAACATTTAAAGCACAACCGTCTGTATCCGACCCGCGAACCGGCCTCACCCATCGATTCAAGATTTTTCTTTGACGGAATCTGGTGTAGATTCATAGCAGATAATTCAAGACCACAAATAAAAGACACCTACCGAACCAATCAACCGCCACGGAAGGAAAGCGACATGGGCCGCCGTCACCTATTCACAGCAACCCTCTCCAGACAACTCGGCCTCGCTGCGTCGCTGTGCGCCACACTTGTCTGGGCCGACGAAAACACCATTCACGGTGATATCGCCAACCAGGCCACCGCCGGGAATGTGGCGAACACCGCCGTCGGCAACGGCAGCACGGCAAATCTGGCGACCGTGCGAACGGCGGGATCGACGGTCGAAGGATCGATCGTCAACCGATACGACGGACGAAACGAAACCAATACCGCGATCGGCAGTGGAAGCCGGGCGGACCGCAACTCCGTAACCATCACAGCCGCCGAGATCCGCGCGATGCTTCTCAACACCTCCGATCACACCCGCGCCAACAACACCGCGGTTGGTTCGGGTGCATCGGCGACGCTCAATGCACAACAGATCAGTGGATCGAGCGTCACCGGCTCGGTAGTCAACACCCCCACAGCGGAAACCATCATCAACACGGCCCTCGGACGGGAAGCCGGCGCTGCCGCATCCTCCACGGTCATGACCGACACCCGCTTCTCCGGCGCGGCCACCAATCTGGTGTCCGGCCATACCGTCACCAACACCGCGGTCGGTGACGAGAGCCGCTCTTCAACGGGATCGACCCGCCTGGAGGGCAGCACCGGGAACGGCGCGATCACCAACGCAGTCACTGCGGCAACCATCATCAACACAGCCCTGGGACGCGACACCAGCGCCGCCACGTCCTCCACCGTCATGATGGGTACCCGCTTCTCCGGCGCGGCCACCAACTTGGTGTCGGGCCACACCGCCACCAACACCGCGGTCGGCAACGAAAGCCGCTCTTCAATGGGGTCGGCCCGTCTGGAAGCCAGCAGCGGGCGTGGCGCGATCACCAACACCACCACCGGGACCACCGTCAACACTTCGATTGGGCAGCGGGCGGAGGCCAACCAGGCCGCCACCCTCGTCTCCGGCGGCAACTTTGACGGGGCCATCACCAACGTCGTGGCCGGTTCCGGAGCGGTCAATACAAGCATTGGCAATGCCAGCGAAGCCAACCAGGCGTCCACCCGAATCGTCGATGGCTCCCTGAACGGGGTCGCCACCAACATGGTGCTCGGCCAGGGAACGACCAACACCGCACTCGGCAACAACGCCCTTGCCAACCAGGCCACCACCCGCATCACCGGCGGCAGCGCAACCGGCACCTTGACCAATATGGCCGTGGGCGCGGCGACGGTGAATACCGCCATCGGCAACGGCGCCGAGGCCAACCAGGCGGCGACCCGAATCAACGGCGGACGATTCAACGGCGTCGCCACCAACGTCACCCTTGGTCAAGCCACGGCCAACACCGCCATCGGTTCCAATGCCCAGGCCAACCAGGCCTCCACCCGCCTGCTCGGCAGCGTGGCGGAGGGAACGCTCACCAACACCACCGCCGCCCAGGCCGCGATCAACACCGCCATCGGCAATCGCGCTCAAGCCAACATGGCGGCCACAGTGATGGAAAACAGCACACTGCACGGAAACGTCACCAACTTCGTCGGTGGCGCCGGAATCAACAATATGGCCATCGGCGAGGGAGCGACCGCGAACACGGGTGCGCTCAAGATGAGCAACAGCGCACTCAACGGCAACGTGACCAATGTCGTCGTCACCGCCGGCGCCAGCAACGCCGCCATCGGGAAGAATGCCTCCGCCAACCTCGGCGCGGTGAATATGGAGAACTCTTCTATGACGGGCAACGCAACCAATCTGGTCACCGCGGGGGTCGCCACCAATACCGCCATTGGAAACGGGACCCACGCGAACCTCGGCGCCGTCGACATGAGCGGATCGAGGCTCTCCGGATCCATCGTCAACACGGTGGCCTCCGGCGTCGCGACCAACCTCGCGGTCGGCGACAACGCAACCGCGAACCTGGGCGCGGTCGATCTTCGCAACAGCAACGTGCGGGGCGACATCACCAACGTGGTGGTCTCCGGAGCGACAACCAACATGGCGCTCGGAAGTGGCGCCCAGGCACACATGGGCTCCGTCGCCGTATCCAACGGCTCTATCGGCGGCAGCGTCACCAACGTGGTCACCGGCCTCACGGCGACCAACCTGGCAATCGGGAGGGGGTCACGCGCCGTTGAGGGCTCCGTATTAGTCGACAATGGCGGAAATGGCGGAGGCCATAATCTCTCCTGGGGAGGGGCAAAATTCAACAACATCGAGATCCAGCCCGCATGGGCCTCCGGCGGCATCAACAATACGAACGTCGCCACCGAAGGAAACCATTCGTACAAGAACTCCATTGTTATCGGTCATCACTGACCAGCCTGACCACGCCGGAAGCGGTGAGCGCACACTGAAAAAAGTTACGAATTCATATTGTTGATGCGTCATGCCTCGAGATATTTGTTACCCAAACATCCCTGCGCAGAAAGCACAGGCAACTACCAAGGAGAAGCAGCAATGAAATCGACAAACACACTACTGGTGGCGATGATCGCCCTGGGAATGACCACCATTACGTCCGCGGAATCCAGCATCCGGGGAACCGTCAGCAACCGCACATCGATAGAGAATGCCGCCAATACCGCCATCGGTGAGCGGGCGCGAGCCAACATGGGTTCCACGGCGATCAAGGATTCCGACATTCGCGGCACCGTGAGCAACCAAAGCACCATTGAGAATGCCGCCAACACCGCCATCGGAACCGACGCAGAGGCGAACATGGGCTCAATGCGGGTCGAGAACTCCAACATCCGAGGAACAGTATCCAACACCACCACCATCCGAAACGCCGCCAACACCGCCATCGGCGAGCGTGCCACCGCCAACATGGGCTCGACTTCGATTAAGAACTCCGATATCCGTGGTACCGTGACCAACCGGGCCGACATCACCAACGCCGCCAACACCGCAATCGGAGCCAATGCCGAAGCAAACATGGGTTCGGTAAGCGTTGAGTAATGCGAGCGGGGATTGGGAATCCTCCCGATCCCCGCGTTAGCATACGATCGATATAGGAGAGAGATCATGCACCTCCTGCGCTCGACAGCCTTCTCGGCCGCCATCCTCGTGGCCGCCACCACCCACGCCGGAGACCTCGACGACGGGATATCGAAGTACAACGATGACCCCATCTCCAAGTGGGATGAAATTGGGGATCGAATGGTCAATGAGAAATACACCGTTCTGAAGGCGAGGGCCAAGGCCAATCAAGCGAAGAAGCGCGACGGATGCCGAAAGCTGGAGGGATACTCCAATGTCACCAACAGCATTGTGATTACCGACCCCGCTGTCGCCAACAACCTTCGGGACGTCTACAACATCCACGACAGCAGTGGCAACAGCTCCGCCATCGGATGTATTGAATAGCCCTCGTTAGAACACGAAAAACTGCGATATTGGTGAGAAAAATGCGACTGATTGGAAAGCTAATTGCGGTGTCCGTGGCGTTACTCGCGGGGTGTGTCGCCGCCCCACCGAAGAGCGATGACGTCGTGCTGAAAAATACACCTCCGCGAGAAAAGGTTACCAATTATAGCGCGGCGCTGACAAAGCTTGGCCTGATGACAGAGATCTACCCCGTAAATCCCATCTATATACAAAGCACCCCCATAGATGACAAAACCGGAACTTCCGGGGTGACTGTAGGGGAGATCCCAAAAGACATTACGGAAATGACCAAGAGCGCATTAAATTCCATTGGCGGCAAGGTAACCTACATTCCTTACGACCAGGATTACCTTTCCAGCAAATATGGTCTATCCACAAAAATTCGACTCCCCGACATCGTAATATCCGGGGGAATCACCGAATTCGACAGGGCCCTGGAAACCATTGGCTCAAGCCGGGACGTAGGTGTGGACTCGACACTCAATGGAGAAGCGATCGGCATCGAAGCCGGCAAACAGGGAAAGCAGGGAACCGCCCGCATCACCCTCGACTTCAATATGCTTGACTATCACTACATGACCGGCATTCCACGAGTAAACGTGAGAAACACCATGGAGGTGCATAAAGCGAGATCAGAGAACGGATTCAACATATCCTTGTTCGGGCTTAGCTTCGGTTCCAAAGGTGAAATAAAGAAGGTTCAAGGACGCCACGACGCCGTGAGACTGCTTGTCGAATTGAGTGTCATCCAGATGATCGGAAAGTATGTAGGCATTCCATACTGGCGAATACTCGACGAGAACGCTGCTCCCGACCCCTACGTTGTGGACAGATGGAAAGCAACCTACTCCCAATCTTCCGATCAACAGCGCATCGATGACATCCAGACTTGGCTCTACCTATACGGCTTCGACGTCCCCCGGACCGACATACTTGACCCTCCAACAATCAATGCCTTGACCACACTAAAGGGACCCAATGCATTGCACGGAAAATCCATCGACTTCCAACTCTATTCGGATATCCTCTTCAATATCCCAATCACTGAGCAGGCAAAACACAGGCGCAGAAACCTGAAGGAACAACCCACCCACTCTTCCGCAATCAGCCTGGAAATGGTATTAAACCAAAAGACCTTCAAAGAAGGTGACCACCTGATCGTTACGACACGCATCAGCAAGGATGGCCATCTCGACTGCTATTATCAAGACGGCCAAGGCACGGTTTTCAGAATTTATCCAAATCCACTGCAGAACACCACTGTTACCGCGGGAGGCGTTGTAACAAAAATTCCCGACTCCAGGATCCACAACGGAAATTTCACTATTGAAGTTGGTTCCTCGAGGAATAATGAATTCGTCGCGTGCGTAGCGGGGACCGACCCACTTGACAACTATTCCGCGACCGCACACAGCGTGCCACCACTAACACCAATCAAAGTCACCAACCTACAGGCGTTACTGGATGAGTTCAATGACGGGAAATCCGCGGGAAAAATCACTTATCAGATAGAAAGAATCCCCATCAACTGAAAGCCTCCTATCATCATCGACGCACCCTCGTGCAGACTCAGGGAAAAACTAACCTCTCGGAACCAGCGGCGAACGGAACGTTTTGCATGAATACAATATACGGTTACGCAACAATCGCTCTTCTGCTACTCATGGCCTCCCCCGGCACTTCCTGCGCGGAGCAGCAAAATAGCACCAAGGCGCAGCCAAGTGGACCTTCCAAGACGCTACAGTGTTGGCAGAATGGAAAACTGATTGTCAGTGAAGTCGGACTGGAGTCAATGATAGCCACCCAGGCGGGCGACGTCGTACATTTAGCCGGCGTCTCTCATAACGATCCGATACATTTGAGCTTATTCCCTCTCGGGAAGGACACGGTTTGCCTTTTCAAAAGCGAAGCGACTTCCTCTACGCCCCAACGTGGAGGGCCCTCCCCGTGATACGCAATGACTTAGTAATATATTCCATCGTGATTCTCTTTACTCTCTCCACCTCGTCTACGATAGCTGAGCAGACGGAATACCCGATCAGTTACAACACATCCAACACAGACATTTCCCACTCTAGCAACCTTCGGTCTTCAGCAAATGCCACTTCGACCCTGGGGGCTGTAGAGGGAGCTACAAACGAGTTTGGCGGCTATTGGCGAGGGACCATCACCGTCCGAGTCACAAAGTGCAAACGAGAGCTTGGGATCGCATCAGGAACTGAACTCCGAGGCGCGGTGGAGTGGGATGCGAAAGGCTCCGGCGATACCCTTTCGGGAACTTGGTCCTACTCCCTGACAGGCGGTCACCGGAACATCTCCCGATCCGGATACGCAAACGGGATCGTCAGCAAAGGCGGAAGTTTACTTATTGGCGGGCGCGATACCCCATTTACCTCGGGCGATATTCAGCGACAGACGCTCACGTTCCGCTCGGATGCCCTACTAGACGACGACTGCCAGGGTCACTGGAGCGGAGTAATGACCCGCGAGCCCCAATCAACTGCAACCATCGAACGCACCAACGAAAATCGTCACCTCAGGGTGATCAACGCCGAAATCAAGGGCGCAGTGATCAACCACCTGGACAAATCGAATGGCACCAACTTCAATATCGGCCGAAATGCGGAATCCAACATGGGAAACATGGTCATCGAATAGGGTAGAAAGATGCACAACACTCAATCACCAGCACACCAACCAAAATCCGACGCGTCGCGGAGAGCGATACCCCTGACCCTGGCGATCACCATCGGCACGGCGTTTTATGTTGCCGACGCGCTCGGCGGAAACGTATCGGTTATGGACTTCAACGCAGAGGAGTCTGCCACGCTTACCTCCCATGGGATCGTCGATGCACTCGTCGGCAATCGCGAGGACACCCAGGAGAGAGACGACGCCCCCCGCTTTCGCAGCTTTCAGCCCCAGGACGGCAACTCCCGGTCGCTCAAATTGAACCGTCCCAAGAGCAGTCCCAAGAAAGTGGAGGTCTCCTTCGATAAGGAGTACGAAAAATTGATCTCTGCGCTCCCCCCCGGGGACGGAGGGTGTCAGGCGAGGGTCCCGGGGCTAGCCGTACAGATCGAATTCGACTCGGGATCCTACAGCATCTCCCCTTCGGGATATCGACTGATCGGAGAAATCGCACAGGCAATGAAATCACCGGGACTGGCCGGCTGCCGCTTTACCGTCGAGGGCCACACCGACGCCGCCGGCGGCACCGAATTCAACCGCCAACTCTCGGAGAAGAGAGCCCGATCGGTAGGCAACTATCTGATCTACGGAGGGATCGACCCTCAGCGGATGGTGATCTACGGATGGGGGGAATCCCAACCCATCAATCAGCAGAACCCCTACTCCGACGAAAACCGCAGAGTGCAGTTCGTGATCCTGAAATAGCCATGCGCTCGACATGTCGTCGCGAAACGGGTTTCGAAAATCCCTACCAACCGGAGACCTGCGATCCTTTAGCCGCATCCGATTTCGGTTGGAAGTAGCTTTCCGGCGCCCGCACGGTGACCTCCATGTGGTAGGCGTCCTTTGACTTCCCGACGGAACTCACCCGCTTCATCTGGCGAGCCCCCAGCTGCATCCGGTGCCACATCGACTCGTCGGAGACGACAAAGCCATTTCGATCCATCCAGCGAAACTGGTACTCCAAGGATAGGGAGTCATCGCTCAGGTTCTGGATTCCGATCTGGCCCTGCGTAAAGACGCCAACCTTTCTGGTCACCGGCCGAACGACCTTCAGCTGCTCTGCGAGGTCTGAACCTCCAATCACGGTAGATACGGTATCGCCCGGAGACGACGCTCCACCGCTGGCCGCGCCTGCAACGTCCCTCTCGACCACCGTCGAACGCTCATCGCGAGCCGCAACCCGCGTCTCCGTTTTGGAATCCGATACCTCCGGGAGATCGCCTTCCCTTTCGGTATCATCCCGGCGCGTTGCACGAGACGCCGAAGCCCCCCCCGAAAAGCCGGACTCATACCGGCTCATCGATCCGCTACCCGACTGGCCCGAATTGAAATAAAAGTCACCCAGGATGATCCCCTCCATCCAAGGCACCTGCTCACCCCCGGTCTCCTGATTGACCCCTTTCGCGGTGCGTTTGAATACCTCTTCGGCGGAAAGACCGGGTACGTCCAAGGCATCCAGAAAGTGCTTGGTAAACGTGCCGTTGCGCCCATCACCGTCGCTGGCAAGGCTACCGGGCTCCGTCGCATAGAGAATCAACGACCCCGACGCAGGCGACATCCGCGCCAAACCACGACCAATGCTTCTCGAAAGTGAGCGAAACGGGTTGTTTCTACAGGCATCGAGAACGATCAGATTCAACCGCTTGTTGTGGGACGACATCTGGTCCAGGACCCATCCGGCATCCACCGCCCGATACTTGAGATCCGCTGCTGATTCGATATCAGCCCGAACCGGGATCAAATAGTTTCTTCCGTTCGTCTCCACACCGTGCCCGGCAAAGTAGAAGAGGCCCACCGCACCGGGTCTATCGAGTTGCGCAGCAAGCTGCTCCACCGCCTCCTCCATCTGTCGCTGATCGGCATCAAGCAAGCGGGTAACCGAAAACCCCCTGCTTTCCAATTTCGAAGCGATGTCCGTGGCGTCGTAAACGGGATTTTTTAACCGCTCGGCGCCATAGCGTCCGTTCCCAATGACCAACGCCGCCCGGTATTCCACTGTAGGCGGCCCGTCCTCCGCCAAAGCCCCCGATGCCACGCTCACTGCAGCAAGCCATAAGAGCCACGTCCATAGAGCTGTTCCAACCCGGCGGATAAAGAATGAACCGAATATCGCCTTCGAGAAGACAGCCGTCCAAGTGATCAAGGTGTAATCTCCATTTCCCGCGAAAAGCAGTACATTTTGGCCCCACGAGCAGTATTCCTACACCGAAGTAGGAAAACTCGAAAGCCACAAGAAAATCTATCGCAAAGGTAACATCTATAGCAACGGCGACCTACCGCCATGATATCCCAATACGACCAAATTCTCCCGCAACACTGTTTCGTTGTCCCAGCTCACAAGCGAGATTGCACAGGCGATAGCAGCCGTTTCTCAATCGCCTCCGGGGCGAACTCCTGTGCCCTAAACAGACTTGGAGCGAAAGGGTTTGGAGGAATAACACAAATCAAAAAAAGAAAAAGCATCTTAACTTGTGTATCTTCGCGAGCCGCGATAAATGACAAGATAAACGGGGTGGATAAACCGGGTGCAGCGGTATATCATGCAGGGGTCTTAGTCTTGCGTCGGCCGGATGCCATAAAACGTAATCGATCTCAAGCCTCATCCAAAACGCGTGAAGAATACTCTGGCATTGACCACTCCCCGGCATGCTTTTGCTCGCCATGCCTTACCGTATTTTTTGTGCGATTTTTGAGTTCTCAACACGATAAAAATCACCACAACTCCGGTACTGGACAACGTTACTCTTGATCTACATTGCGCCTACTGCTTCCCTGCTAGGGAATCGCTGATTTAATCCCGCGAGCGTCTGGGATAGCGCGGGTAATTGGCCCAGCCCAGACAGCCTGGGAGCCCCCCCCTGATGCGACAGACCAGCTTTTCAGAATTGGAGTACGCCGCGAGGGAGAAAGTGACGTGCCGCAACCGCTTTCTGGCTGACATTGATGCCATTATCCCGCGGGAGAGATGGTGGCGGTGATTGAGCCGTACTAACCGAAAGAAAAGCGTGGACGATCGCCGATTGGCATCGAGCAAATACTACGGATACACATTGTGCAGCACAGTGCTTCAGCTTATCGGATGAAGCCGCGGAGGATGCCATTTATGACAATCAGGCGATCCGTGGATTTGTGGGTATCGATCAATCCTGCGAGGCGGCACCGGATGCAATGACGATGATTCATTTTCGCCGGATCCTGGAAGAGCATTCATTGACCTAGGCCCTGTTTCAATCCATCAACGGCTTGCTGGGGGAACGCGGCTTGATGATGGATGCGCAAGGGGACGATTGTGGATGCCACGTTGATCGATGCGCCGTCTTCGACCAAGAACCTGGAGAAGGAACGCGACCCGGAGATGCATCATACAAAGAAGGTGAACCAGTAGTATTTCGGCATGAAGGCGCATATCGGCGTGGATGCCGAATCGGGCTTGGTCCACAGTGTGATCGGCACCGCGGCGACCGTCGGAGATGTTACCCAGGCGGACCAGTACTGCATGGCCACGAGGCCTACGGAATCGGAGACACGGCTACGTCGGCGTGGAGAAATGCGTGGATAGGAAACATCGGAAGGCGAAATGGATCGTCGCGGAAAAGCGTAACTAGATCAAAAGTCCGCCAGAGGGACAGGCGCGCAAGAGCGCGGAGGCGTTCGAAAGCAAGCGACGTCGCTAGTGTGCTTGCTGGTTGAGCATCCCTTCCATGTGGTGAAGAACCTGTTCAAGCATCGAAAGGCTCGTTATCGTGGGCTGACGAAGAACACCGTACAGTTGTTCATGCTGTTCCCGCTGTGCAATTTGTTGCGAAAGAGGTAAGTATTACGAGTTCACGGGGCATTGCGTCCTGAATAAGGGGATCAGACCGATCACGCCACACCGCTGACGGTCGAACACAAATATGGAACCACAAACGCAACACCAACCACACAACCCAGCCAAGGAGATAAAATGAAATCGAAAAACGCAAGTAAATATATACCGCTTCTTCTCGCAGTAGCGGCCTTCGCAGAGAGCAGCAACGCCGCCTCGCCGGAATCAGGCGACAAACTCGCCATTGTACCGGAAGTGGCGCTTAGTCATAGAAATTATAAATGGAGCTATAGCATACCAGGCAAATCGGTGGATGTTTTTGACGTAAACTTTCCTTCTATCCGTGTTGGATTAAATGCTGGATACGGAAAATTTTTTGGCGGAGTGAAATATGAAACATCACTAGGCGACGTTTCCGCCTCAATCCTGCCGGGGTTCACCAACGAGAACTACCAGATGCCCTATGGCGCATCCTCACAACTAGACCGCAAAGACCTCTCGTTGGTAGGCGGTTACCGCTTCACAGATAGAATAAGTGCGTTTGCTGGATATCTTAGTGGAGAAACCAGCGTAGACATGAGCGGACTACCCACCACGCTATACAGCGTCGATGTATCCGGACCGTTTGTCGGAGCGGCATACACGATTCCAGTTTTAGGAAATTCGCTTTCACTGAAGGCCGCATACAGCGATTTGAGCGGGGACATATCGTGGTACCCGGTTTCCAGCAAAGTTAACGGAAGCGGCATCTCTCTGGGCGCCATGATGACAGGCCCTTTTATAGGGAAAACAAATTACGTCATAGAGCTGGATACCTATAAATATGAATACGATAACTTCGCACCCGACCTTACCATTGAAGAAGAGCAGCTATCTCTGCGATTTGGAATAAACATGGTGTTTTAGTATTTGTATTTCACCCAACACCTACTTGGACTTGATTTCACTGCGGCGCTCCTCATCGAACGAGGAGCACCAGCTTCCAACAACACTCACAACCATCAATTGACTTGGCAAGCCGATGATTCTTTGTTCAGCGAGTAATAGCCGCAAGAAATTGAGCCACTTTCTTGGGATGATTGCCACCCTATTTCTTTTTGGTGTTGGAACTGCCGATGCGGCGGGCGATAGAGTCGCATTGGTTGTCGGAAACTCCGAATACATGCATGCTCCCTTCTTGCCAAACCCAGCGAACGACGCACTAGACATTAGAGAGAAGCTGACGAGTCTTGGCTTTGATGTAAAATTGATTCAAGACGCGAGCCGGACTCAGTTGGAGGACGCCATCCGTAAGTTTTCAAAGGCATTGAGGGGCTCGTCTGTTGGACTCTTCTTTTACGCTGGCCACGGCCTCCAAGTTCACGGAGAAAACTATCTCGTTCCCATCGATGCCGCGCTGATGGACGAGGCTGACATTCAATTTGAAACAGTTTCTGTTGATGTTGTGATGGACCAAATGGAGAGAGATAGTCGAATAAGCCTAGTTTTTCTCGATGCATGCCGAGATAACCCGCTAGCCAACAAACTGGCAAGAAGTATGGGAACATCCCGAAGCACCTCCGTCGCACGCGGGCTTGGACAAATCGAAGCAGGCATGGGCACGTTGTTAGCTTATTCCACTCAGCCAGGCAACGTGGCGGTTGATGGAGACGGCCGAAATAGTCCTTTCACAGCCGCGCTACTCGAACATATCGGAGAGGGCGGATTGGAAGTTCGTCAGCTATTAACCAGGGTACGCGCCGATGTAATTAAGAAATCCAATGGAAAACAAATTCCCTGGGATCACTCTTCACTAGTTGATGATTTCTATTTCAGCCAGAAGAAAGATTCAGCACAGAGCACAGTCACCGCAGAAAAATATTTTTGGGAAAAATGTGATACATCAAACTCAGCGGATTACTGCGCAGCGTATTTAGCGGAATACCCCGCCGGAGCCTACGTTTCGCTCGCGAACATTAAGCTAAGACATATTCGCCGCGAAGAGCAAAGGAGGACAGAGAAAAACAAAATCCAAGAAGAGAAAGACACGATCAATGCGTTGCAGAAAAAATGCAACACATATCTTCAAGTAGGGAAACTAGTCTCTTCACATGGAGAAGAGGAAAATGCCGCCAAATGTTATTTTCACATCTTGGAGCTGGATGCAGGAAACCACAAGGCCACAGAGGGACTGAAGATTGTAGCTGATCGTCTCGTGGAACTTATAAAAAACGAAATCGAGGCGAAATCACTCAAGTTTGCAGAGAGACACATAGACCAGTTGTCAGAAAATTTTCCAGGCGATCGACGCATATCCGACTTAAAGATTAGCAAGGAAGCGGCCACCCCCAGGCCGACTCCAGCTCAAGACGAGGATTCCCGGCGTGAGCAACAGAGGTCAACAAGGACTTTTGTGGGATGGTGAGTGTCCGATACGCCTAAGCCCTCCCGCAACCGACGAAATTGTCAAAGAACCCAGCAAGATTCATATAAAGCGTCCCCGATCCCTTATCGCCAGCGTAGGCGCACCCCTTTAGGAATGCTGATTCAATCGAATCCAACAATTATATACCTTTCAAATCAACAGGTTACGCGACATTAGCCGCTCGAATTTCGATTAAATCAGCGCATCCTTTACAACCCTCGAAAAAACCGCAAGCACTTATGGTTTTAGTAGACGATAACTCCAGCTCATCTTCTGAATTATTGCTTGGTAAAGCGTAGCAACTCAGTCGATTGAACCCTCGCCGCCGTCACAGTTTCCTATCTCTTCCAACGCCCCTCCCCACATCAGCTCGATCGTTCCTTTGCTAAGGACTTCTTTTTCGTATAATGAGCGGTTCGAACCCCCTATTCAACCGCACGCGCTCAAACTCAAAATCCATGGCGAAAAAGCTCTACATCAAGACCTTCGGCTGTCAGATGAACGACTACGACTCCGCGCGCATGGCGGAGCTGCTGGCCGCCACCCACGGACTGGAGCGCACCGAGACGCCCGAGGAGGCGGACGTGCTGCTGCTCAACACCTGCTCGATCCGCGAGAAGGCGCAGGAGAAGGTCTTCTCCGAGCTGGGCCGCTGGAAGCCGCTGAAGGAGCGCAACCCCGAAACGGTGATCGGCGTCGGCGGCTGCGTGGCGAGCCAGGAGGGGGAGGCGATCCGCGAGCGGGCACCCTACGTCGACCTGGTGTTCGGCCCGCAGACCCTGCACCGCCTGCCGGGGATGCTGACCACCGCCGCCCGCGACCACCAGGCGGTGATCGACGTCTCCTTCCCCGAGATCGAGAAGTTCGACCACCTCCCCGAGCCCCACGCCGACGGCCCGAGCGCCTTCGTCTCGGTGATGGAGGGGTGCTCCAAGTACTGCACCTACTGCGTCGTCCCCTACACCCGCGGCGAGGAGATCTCGCGCCCCTTCGACGACGTGCTCGCCGAGGTGGCGGGGCTGGCCGCCCAGGGGGTGCGCGAGATCAACCTGCTGGGGCAGAACGTCAACGCCTATCGCGGCGAGATGGACGACGGCGAAATTGCCGACCTGGCACTGCTGATCGAATACGTCGCCGCGGTCGACGGCATCGAACGCATCCGCTTCACCACCTCCCACCCGGTGGAGTTCAGCGACCGGCTGATCCAGGCCTTCGCCGAGGTCCCGCAACTGGCCGGCCACGTCCACCTGCCGGTGCAGAGCGGCTCCGACCGCGTCCTGGCGATGATGAAACGCGGCCACACCGCGCTGGAGTACAAGGCGAAGATCCGCAAGCTGCGCGCCGCCCGCCCGGGGATCTCCATCTCCTCGGACTTCATCGTCGGCTTCCCCGGTGAAACCGACGAGGACTTCGCCGCCACCATGCGGTTGATCGAGGAGATCGGCTTCGACCACTCCTTCAGCTTCATCTACAGCGCGCGCCCCGGCACCCCGGCGGCCGACTACCCGGACGACCTCCCCTCCGAGGTGAAAAGCCAACGGCTCAACGTCCTCCAGGCGCGGATCAACCAGCAGGCCTTCGCGATCAGCGAGGCGATGGTCGGCAGCACCCAGCGGGTGCTGGTCACCCGCCCCGCCAAGAAGGACCCGAACCAGTTGGCCGGGCGCACCGAGAACAACCGCGTGGTCAACTTCGACGGCCCCCGCGAACTGCTCGGGCAGTTTGCAGAGGTGCGCATCACCGAGGCGCTACCCAACTCCCTGCGCGGCGAGCTGATCCACCACTTCGACCGGGCCGCCAACGGGTAACCCCTCCCCCTGTAGGAGCGGCCCCCAGGCCACGATCGGGCGAAGTGCCGCCATTCACGATACCGGCGGGGGTTCCCGGAAAGGGCGCCATCGCGGCCTAGGAGCCGCTCCTACACCATCAGCCGAAACGCCCCATGCTCTTCACCCTCGACGACCTCAAGCAGCACTTCGGCGAAGCCGCCCTGGAATGGGCCTTCACACTGCTCGAGCACGGCCTGGTGCGCGCCCCCGACACTCGCCGCAACGGCGCGCTGATCACCGCCGTGGTCGACCAACCCTCCGGCGGCCGCCCGCTGCGCACCTACACCCGCATCGAACGCAACGGTGAAACACTCGCCATCCACGGCGAGTGCGGCTGCGGTCGCAAGGGCGGCTGTGTCCACGTCGCCGCGGCCCTGCTGCGCGCCCTGCGCGAGGAGCAGGAGCTGGACAACGACGCCCTGGGCGAGGCGATGGAAGAGCCCGACGACGCCCCGTCGGCCGCGCCCCCCGACGACTACCCCGCCGACGTCCGTCAACGCCTGCTCTACCTCCTCGCCCCCGCCGCCGACGGCCGCCTCGCGGTGGAGACCCTGAGCGCCAACCTGCGCCCCGACGGCGGCTTCGAGCGGCTGCGCGAATACCACCCCGCCTGGGCCGCCCAGGGGACCCCGCCGCGCTTCCTGCTCGCCGCCGACCTGACGCTGCTGGCCACCCTCGACACCCTCCCCGCGGACGGCGCCGAGCACCGCCGCCACCTCCACGGCCCCGGCGCCCCCGCGCTGCTCGGCGGCATCCTCGCCACCGGCCGCGCCCGGCTCGCCGCGGACGCGCCGCCGCTCACCCCCGGCGCACCGCGCCGGGCGATCCCGCGCTGGGCGATGGCGCCCAACGGCGACCAGCGCCTCACCTTCGAGGCCGATCCCCCGGCGGCCACCGTCCTCCGCCTCCCCGCCCCCTGGTACCTGGATGGCGAACGGTGCGCCCCGCTGGAGAGCGGCCTCCCCGCCGAACTCTTCGAGCGGCCGGAAACGGTCGACCCGATCCCCCCGGAACGGCTCACCGAGGCCACCCGCCGGCTCGCCCCCTATGCGCCGACCCTCCCGCCCCCCCGCCTCCTCGATGAGGAGCGGCTCCCCGCCACCGCCCCGCAGCCACGCCTTCGCCTGGAGGGAGCGGCCGGCCACGAACGGGCCCGCCTCGCCTTCCTCTACCACGGCCATCCGCTGGGCGAAGGGGAGGAACCCCGTCGGGCGGCGGAGGGCAAGCTGCTGCGCTTCGACCGCGACCCGGCATTCGAGGACGAATGCCGCAACCGGCTCGGCGAGACCGGCCTCCACCCCACCGCCGACGGCTGGCGCCTCCACGGCGGCCGCGACGCCTGGCTCGCCCTCCAGCTCGACCACCTGGAGCCATTGCGCGACGAGGGCTGGATCGTCGAGTGCGCGACGGGGTTTGCCCACCCCCTCCACCACGCGGAGCAGTGGTTCGGCGAACTGGCGGGCGACGATGCGCAGGACCGCGGCGACTGGTTCGAGGTGGGCCTCGGCATCGAACTGGAGGGGGCGCGGATCGACCTGCTCGGCCCGCTGAGCGAACTGCTGCGCGCCCAACCCGAGGCCCTCGCCCCGGAGCAATTGCTCGGCCTCGACCCGCGCCGGCACATCCCGCTCACGCTCCCCGACGGGCGCACCGTGGCCCTGCCGATGGCCCGCCTGCGGCCGATCCTCACCACCCTGGTGGAACTCTACGGCGGCCGCCCCGACGCCGCCGGCAAGCTGCGCCTCAACCGCAGCCAGGCCGCCCGCCTGGCGGAGCTGGAGGACGACGAGGGCTTCGTCTGGCACGGCGCCGAGCGGCTGCGCGGCATGCTCACCGCCTTGCGCGAGGAGCGCGAGAGCCCCCCCCCCGGGCAACCCGCCGGCCTCCAGGCAACGCTACGCGACTACCAGCTGCACGGCCTCCAATGGCTGCAACGGCTGCGCGAATACCGCCTCGGCGGCATCCTCGCCGACGACATGGGGCTGGGCAAGACGCTGCAGACCCTCGCCCACCTGCTGCTCGAAAAGGAGCAGGGGCGCGCCGACCGCCCCAGCCTGCTGGTGCTGCCCACCAGCCTGCTGCCCAACTGGCGCCGCGAGGCGGCCCTGCACGCCCCGGCCCTCAAGCTGCTCACCCTCCACGGCAACGACCGCCACCGCCACTTCGAATCGCTCACCGACCACGACCTGATCCTCACCACCTACCCGCTGCTCGCCCGCGACGAGGCGGTGCTGCGCGAACAGCCGTGGCACCTGCTGATCCTCGACGAGGCGCAGGCGATCAAGAACCCCGACACCCGCGCCGGCAAGCTGGTGCGCGAGCTGAACGCCCGTCACCGCCTCTGCCTCACCGGCACCCCGCTGGAGAACCACCTGGGCGAACTCTGGTCGCTGTTCGACTTCGCCACCCCCGGCCTGCTCGGCGACCGCCGCCGCTTCCGCAAGCTGTTCCGCACCCCCATCGAGGAGTGGGGCGACGCGCCCACCGCCGAGCGGCTCGCCTACCGCGTGCTGCCGTTCATGCTGCGACGCACCAAGGAGGCGGTGGCCACCGAACTGCCGCCGAAGACCGAGATCCTGCGCGGCGTCACCCTCGAGGGGAGCCAGCGCGAACTCTACGAATCGATCCGCCTGGCGATGCACCGGCGGATCCGCGAAGAGGTCGCCGAGCGCGGCTGGGGCGGCAGCCGCATCGTGCTCCTCGACGCCCTGCTGAAGCTGCGCCAGGTCTGCTGCGACCCCCGCCTCACCGGCCTCTCCGGGACCCGCGAGGCCCCCTCGGCGAAGCTCGAACTGCTGATGGAACTGCTCGCCGAACTGCTCGACGAGGGGCGGCGCATCCTGCTCTTCTCCCAGTTCACCACCATGCTGGAGCTGATCCGCGCGCGCATCGAGGCCGCCGGCATCGACTACGTCCAGCTCACCGGCCGCACCCGCGACCGCGCCACCCCGGTGGAGCGCTTCCAGGCCGGCGAGGTACCGCTCTTCCTGATCAGCCTGAAGGCCGGCGGCAGCGGGCTCAACCTCACCGCCGCCGACACCGTGATCCACTACGACCCGTGGTGGAACCCCGCGGTGGAGCGCCAGGCCAGCGACCGCGCCCACCGCATCGGCCAGGAGAAGCCGGTGTTCGTCTACAAACTGATCTGCGAAGGGAGCGTCGAAGAGCGCATCCACGAGATGCAGGCGAAAAAGCAGGCACTCGCCGACGGCCTGTTCGAGCACACCGACGGCGCCGACACCCTGTGGGACAGCGACGCCCTGGAACGCCTCTTCGCCCCCTTGGAGTAGGTCGCCGCTACCGCGGCGACGCAAACGAGGGCAGCAGCCCCAACGCCACACCGATCCACTGGAACACCCCGCCCCACAACGACAACGCCCATGGACAACGAGACCCGCCAAGACGTCGACCGCCTGCTGCTGGAGCAAGGCGACTACAGCCCGATCGAACTGCTCCTCGCCCAGGGCCGCCTCTTCCCCGAAGACTACGAGGCGTGGCGCGGCGGTGAGGCCGGCTACCTGGAGGACCACCTGTTCGGCGACCCCGCCGAGATCCGGGCCACCCTCACCGAGGCCGCCGCCTACGCCAAGAAGCTGGGCCTGGAAGCCGAAGCGCGCCACCACCGCGCCTGGGGCGGCGGCGGCGAACTCAAGCGCGCCCGCGCCCCCGCCCTCGACACCCTGCTCGCCACCCACCACCTGCGCCCCGCCGCGCGCCCCCAGCTCGATCTCTTCATGGACGGCGGCGGCAACACCCTGGTCAACACCATCACCGCCGCGCTCGCCGAGCGGGACAGCGCGGAGGCCCACCGCGCCCTGCAACAACTGCGCGACAACGACCCCGGCCACCGCCAACTGGGCGCCCTGGAGCGGCTGGTGGAAGGGGCCGAGCAGCCACCGCGGGAAGAGCCCGCGGAAGAACTCCAACGCATCGAGGAGACACTGCAACCGCTCGCCGAAGAGCAGCTGGGCAGCGACGCCCGCGCCTACCTCACGCCGCTGCTGCGCCGCCTCCACGAGCGACTCGCCGGCCACCCCTACGCCGCCGCGACGCCACGCCTCCACGCCAGCCACACCGCCGAACGGCTCGGCCTGTGGAATGAAGCACTCGAGGCGATCGAAGGCGTCCCCGCCTGGCGCGACCAAGCGGCGCTGCTGCGCCGCCACGCCCGCGCCGCCGAGCACGACCGGCGCCCGCTCACCGCGCTGGCCGACTGGTTCCAACTCTGCTGGCGCCACCCCGACGAGAGCGGCGCCATCGGCGACGAGGCCGCCCGCGAATGGCGCGACCCGTGGCGCGACTTCCTCGACCTCGACCCCGAACTCCCCGAGGCCCAGTTCCCCGCCTGGCTGCTGATCCAGCGTCCGGGACTGGCCGAAAACCTCCACGATGCCGAACTGGAGGGCGCCCCCGAGAGCTTCCACCAACTGCGTCGGCTGATCGGCGACCCCACCTCGGTGGATCAGCGCAAGGCACTCCAGACGAGCGACCCGCCGCTGTTCCAGCTCTATCTGGCGAGGAGAGGCTAAACCGAACACTCACGCGAACCAACGAAGCGTCCCGTAGGGCGGATTAGCGACAGCGTAATCCGCCGCCTCGAAGCTGCCACCGGCGAAGGCGCCCCCATTTCCGGCGGATTACGCTGCCGCCAATCCGCCCTACGACCCGATCCAGCACACCAACCGGCAAATGAGGGGGCACCATCCCCTCCTTCATGCCCTTCATGGAAAAAAACCACCGAGGCCAAGACCGATGACCATCGAACAGACCCTGCAAACCCGCGCCGACTCCCGCTGCGAACTGTGCGGCGCCGACCACGAGCTGGCCGTCTACGCCGTACCGCCCGACGGCGAAGGCGACGCCGAGCGCAGCCTGCTCCTCTGCGCCACCTGCCGCGAACAGATCGAAGACCCCGAGAAGGTCGACCCCAACCACTGGCGCTGCCTCAACGACGCCATGTGGAAACCGGTCCCGGCGATCCAGGTGATGTCCTGGCGGATGCTCACCCGGCTGGCCACCGAAGGCTGGCCCCAGGAACTGCTCGACATGCTCTACCTCGACGAAGAGACCCTCGCCTGGGCCCAAGCCGACGGCACCGGCCAGACGCAGGAGGAGGCGATCCAACACCTCGACAGCAACGGTGCCCCGCTCCAGGCCGGCGACACCGTCACCCTGATCAAGGACCTCAACGTCAAAGGCGCCAACTTCACGGCCAAACGCGGCACCGCCGTGCGCAACATCTCGCTGGTCCACGACAACCCCGAACAGATCGAAGGCCGCGTCGAGGGCCAACGGATCGTCATCCTCACCCAATTCGTGAAAAAGTCCGGCTGATCCGCGAAGGAGCGCGGATTCAATCGAATCCGCGCTCCCTATGGGGCGTGCCGCGCGCGCCGTGCCGAACGAAGGCAACGCGCGCCACACCCGCACGAGACCGCCGGGACGTTCGGATCGTCGCCGAACACGCCAGATTGGCCTAAACTGGATGCCAACTGGCACCAACACCCCACCCAACCCAACCCGATGATCACCACCGCCCTCTCCGAACCCCCACCGCCGCCCCTCACCGCCGACCAACTCCTCGGCGGCCAAGGCGCCTCCCCCCATTCCACCCTGGAGTGGGTCCCGGTGATCCGCGACGGCCTCGCCATCACCGCGGTGGACGCCATCAAACGCAGCGTCGGGCTGACCCAGGCGGAACTGGCCACCGCCCTCGCCATCCCCGAACGCACCCTCGCCCGGCGCAAACGGGAGGGACGCCTCAACAGCGAAGAGAGCGCCAAACTGGTCCGCCTCGCCCGCGTGGTCGAGCGTGCCGAAGAGGTGTTCGAAACCCTGGAGGGCGCCCTCGACTGGCTGAAGAGCCCCAACACCGCCCTGGCCGGCGTACCGCCCCTCTCCCTGATGGACACCGACGTCGGCGCCGAAGGCGTCCTCGACACCCTGGGGCGCATCGAACATGGCGTCTTCGCCTGATCCAGCGACGACCGTCTGGCGCTTGACCACCCTACGCCACACCGCCGACGCCTTCACCGGCGAAGGCGCCCGCCGCTACGGCGGCCGCTGGAACCGCAAGGGCACCCCCCTGGTCTACACCGCCGCCCACCGCTCCCTCGCGCTGCTCGAAATGATCGTCCAGGACACCCACCTCCGCGCCCGCTACACCCTGATCCCCGCGACGATCCCCGCTGACCTGCGTATCGACCACCTGCCCGCCGAAGAACTCCCGCCCCACTGGCGAACCCCCGGCGTCCGCGACGACCTGCAAGCCCTCGGCACCACCTGGGCCAAAAAAGGAACCGCCGCCGTGCTGACGGTACCCAGCGCGGTACTCCCCGCCGAGCACAACTACCTGCTCAATCCGCAGCATCCCGACTTCACGAGGATCGAAATCGGCGAAGCGGAAGAGTTGGTCACCGACCTGCGATTGGCTCGACCGGGTTCAAACCTCCGACGTCAGACCGAGCGGCAGAGTGGAAATGACTGCATGGATGCCGAAAGCGAAGCGCCCCTATAGGGCGTGCCGCGCACGCCGTGCCGAACGAAGGCAACGCACGTCGTGCCCGTAGCAAGGAATCCGGTGGAGATGAACGCCACTTGGCCGTAATCTGGAGCGAAGAGAAGGCGGTCGAATTCGGAGAAAGCCAACGGGAGTTCGAACAGATCGACGAAGCGCTCTGGCGATGAAAGGCGTCCTCATCGACACCCACTTCTCCGAGATCGAAGGCCTCCCCACCGGCCGACAGTGGCCGGATTTCTCGCCCTGATCCGTCAGCGCCCCGCCCGTCCCGCCAACAGCCGCGCATACCGCCGGCTCTGCCCCTCCAGATTGATCCGCAAGGTGGTCGCCGCCAACTCCGCCACCGCCGGATCGAAGGCCACGGCCGGCTTCGGCGAACGCCCGAACCACTCCACCACCTCCAACAGATGCCACAACGGCACGCTGCCCGAGTGGACCGGCAGGGGGAAACCGGAGCGGAGATTGACCAGATACTTGCGCACGTTCTGCCGCGAACAGTGGGCCAGCGCCGCGATCTCGCTCACCCCCACCAGATCGGGCTTCGCCTCGATCAACTCCGCACCGGGAATCGCGGCGCACACCGCCTCCACCGCCGAACGCACCGCCGCCTCCGCCGACACCCCCTCGCGCAGAAAATCCAACGCCAGGATCCCCGGCACGCCGGAACCCACCAGGGCATCATCACACCCCGCCTCGAACAGCGCATCGAGATGGGACTCCGCCCCCGCTGCCGGGTCGCGGAGGGAAAAGGCGAGGGTGAATTCGTACGGGTTCATCGTCGTCTCGGACTCGGATTCTGGTGAATACAACCAAGCACCCGCTGGCGCAGTTGCCGGGCGTGGTTGTGCGGATTCCTCGGTGTGCTCCACACCGACATCTGGCAGAAGTGCCCACACCGGCAGGCCTCGTCGTGATGCGGGCACCGGAGCAACCCCCAGGAGTGCGCGGAACCGGAGCGTTTCTCCGCTCGCCAGCCCAAAGCCTCCGCGTCTCTGAGCGCCGCCTCAATCTCCTTGTTCGGGTGTCGGGGTCGCATGGGGAGTATGACCTCTTCCTTTTAGTTGTCAAGTGACAACCATCGCCAATAGACCGGGAAGCCAATCAACTCCCCGAGGCTCAAGACACCCGGAGGATCCTTTGTATTCGCCAGAAGAAACAAGACTGCGAAATTTCTGACAGACAGAGGAAACACGCCACTCCGCAAGGGCGCGCCCCGAACAACCAGCCAAAATAACAAATCGATCAGACCGCCCGCCCACGAATCGATCAGACTATTCTTACACACTGTTTTTTATCGAAATTCAACCAACATTCCCTTGCGCAAATCCGTCACAAACACTAACCTATAGGCATGTTCATAACCACACCAAGGAGGCGCCCGACCCAGCGATTCATCACAAGAGAAAACGAGAAAACCGGCCGCGAACGTGGCCATCGACGAAGGGGATGACCGCCCGGTGCGCAAACACCGGGCGGGGCCCTGGGATTAACTCTTTGCAGGAACCCAATCCCATGAACCAAGAAAAGTCTACCACAGCGGCCGAAGCCGCCCCGCCCGTGGAGCTGGACCCATGGACCCAGCTCAAACCCGGCCTGTCGCGCCTCGATCTGAGCGCCTTCCTGGAGAACCGGATCCGCCGCTCCCGCGGTCTCAGCTACGTCCTGGCCCAGGGCGCCATCGGCCGCCACGGCACCAGCCTGGAGGCCGACGAAGTCCATGAGTTCGCCTGGGCGCTGTGGACCCTCTCCGAGGAGATCCTCAACGTCCTCAAACGACTGGACGAACAGCTGTAGAGGGCCCCGGCCCTCGACCCGTGGGCGGGACCGCCAGCCGGCGGCTCCCGCCCGAATGACAGTGCTCAGGAAACGCTGATCAAACCAGCCTCTCACCAAGAGCACTGGAGTACACGCTTGGGCGTGTACGAATTTCCCGCCCTACCCCTGAGAAACGCGGCATTTTTTCCCACGTACAGCCCGAGGGCTGTACTCCGTCCAATGGCCCATCAGTAAATCAGCGCTTCCCCTACGCCTCCCATCCCGCTCACCGATAGCTCTTCTCCCCTTCATACACCTTCCACAAAACCCACTCCGAACAGCGATCCCAACCCCGAATCCACCCCCGCTTCTCCTCGCACCAACACATGACCGATCGGCGCATAACTTTTGGCTATCATGTTCCGATCGCCGATTCGTCGTCATACCCCCACCCGGACCAGGACACCGACATGGAAAAGAACGAGATCCTCACCGCCACCCGCAAACTGCGGGACGAACTCCCCGACCTGCTGGGCGACCGCGCCGCCGACCTCCAGCAACACCTCGACCAACTGATCCCCCGGGTGGAGAGCGACGAAGCCCCCGCCAACGCACTGCTCACCGAAATCGCCGCCCACCCCGAGGCCCGCCGCCGCCTCGCCGACCACCTCGGCCTCCAGCAGAGGTCCGCCACCTTCGGCCTGGAGACCCGCTCCGCCTTCCAACCCCTGCCCGGCCAGGGCACCGCCATCGGCGCCGAGGAGTTCGTCTGCCCCGAGGCAGGCTGCGCGGAGCGCTGATTCCGACGCAAGGCGGGCAAACACCCGCCCCTCTGCCCCACCCACCAGAAGCGCCTGATCCCCAAGAGCTAACCCAGCGTCGTTCAGTTGAGGCCACAGCGCGAGTAGGGCGGATTAGCGATAGCGTAATCCGCCGGGAACGAAGGCACCTACGCCGGAACCTGCTCCGATCCGGCAGATCACGCCATCGCTAATCCGCCCTACATTCAGAGAGCGGTTCTCAACTTAATGACATTGGAGCCAACCCCTCCCACGAAGGAACCAAGGACTCAACGGCATGACCCTCCTCACCATCCGCGAACAGCCCGGCGCCGACGGTGCCAACACCGTGGTCAGCTTCGACCACGGCCCCGAACACCCCGCCACCGTCAGCGACCCCTTCGACGAGAAACAGGAGACGGACCTGGAGTGGTATTTCGAGGAGTACCTCAAGTTCCCCTTCATCGAGGAGGTGCGTTACCAACGGGCGGCGGCGAGCATCGGCCCTTACGGGGAAAAGCTCTTCAGGCAGCTCTTCTCCACCCCTGAGGTGATCGAGGAGTACGGCCCGATCAAGAAAGCGGGCATCGAAAATCTCATCATCGAGATCAAGGGCTCCCCCGAATTTCACCGCCTCCACTGGGAGGCCCTCAAGGACCCCAAACTCCCCCGCCCCTTCGCCCTCGAATGCCCGCTCCTGCGGCGCAACCTCACCCCACCCAACGCCGACGCGCGCCCCCGCCCCGCCGACACCCTGCGCATCCTGCTGGTCACCGCCCGCCCCTTCGGCGAGCGGGACGTCGCCTATCGCACCATCTCCCGCCCGCTGGTGGAGTCCCTGGAGAACGCCCGCCTGCCGGTGGCGGTGCACATCCTCCGCCCCGGCAGCTACCGGGCCCTGGTGGAACACCTGGAGGCGACCCGCGACCACCACGGCGCCGGCCACTACCACGTGGTCCACTTCGACGCCCACGGCGCGGTGCTCGACCATGCACAGGTCGCAAAGCTGGAGGAGTCCTCCCACCCCGAGCGCTACCTCTTCAAGGGCCGCTTCGGCCGCGACGAGATCGAGCCCTATGAGGGGCTGAAGGGCTTCCTCTTCCTCGACCACCCGGAGGGGGGCGACGACCCGGTGGCCGACCACGAGCTGGCCGCGCTGCTCACCGGCCACGGCATCCCGGTGGCGATCCTCAACGCCTGCCAGTCGGGCAAGCAGGTGGGGGAGCGCGAGAGCAGCCTCGGCGCCCGGCTGATGAGCGCCGGGGTGCAGTGGGTACTGGCCATGGGCTACTCGGTCACCGTCACCGCCGCCGAACGGCTGATGACCGCCCTCTACCACGCCCTCTTCGACGGCGCCCCGCTCCCCGCCGCCCTGCGCCGCGCCCGCCTCAGACTGCATAACGAGAAGGAGCGGCGGGTCTACTACGACCAGCGGGTGGCGCTGGAGGACTGGCTGCTGCCAGTGGTCTACGAGAACCGCCCGGTGGCGCTGGCGCTGACCCCGCCCGACGCCGCGACGCTGGCCGCCCGCTACCAGCGGAAGGCCGGCCGCTACCGCACCCCCGACCTCACCTACGGCTTCCACGGCCGCGACCTGGAGATCCTCAAGATCGAACGGCGGCTGCTCGACCACAACCTGCTGCTGATCCGCGGCATGGCCGGCGCCGGCAAGAGCACCCTGCTGCGCCACCTGGCCCAGTGGTGGCAGACCACCCGCTTCATCGACAAGGCGTGGTACCTCACCTTCGAGACCGCCCCCTGGCCCCTGGCGAAGCTGCTCCACCACCTCGCCTTTGGCGAGGAGGGGCGCCCCGGCAGCGGCCTGCTGAGAGAGGACGAACGCGCAAGCTGGCACGCACTGCCCGACGAGGCCCAGCGCGAGCTGATCGTCGAACGGCTGCGCAATGATCACCACCTGCTGATCCTCGACAACCTGGAGTCGGTCACCGGTGCCCACCTGGCGATCCCCAACACCCTCGACGAGGCCGAACAGGCCCGCCTGCGCGCCTTCCTCACCCGCCTCAAGGGGGGCCGCAGCCGGGTCCTCCTCGGCTCACGCGGCCCCGAGGCGTGGCTCACCGGCGACGGAGACTACCCGCTCGGCGAAGCGCACTACTACGAACTGCCGGGGCTCGACCCCGAGGCCGCCTCCACCCTCGCCGAGCGGGTGCTGGAGCGCCACGACGCCACCGCCCGCCGTGAGGAACCGGAATTCGACCGCCTGCTCCAACTGCTCGCCGGCTTCCCCCTGGCCATAGAGGTGGTGCTTGCCAACCTCGCCGAACAGAGCCCCGCAGAGGTGCTGACCGCGCTGTCGGCGGGAGACGACGCCCTCGACTTCCACGCCGACGACGGCCGGGAGGCGGACCGCAGCCAAAGCCTGCTGCGCTGCATCGAATACTCCCACGGCCGCCTCTCCGCCGAGGCCCAGGGGCTGCTGGAGTGTCTGGCGCCGTTTCAGGGGGTGGTGGGTACCCTCTGGCTGGAGCACTACAAAGAGCGACTAAGGGTGCAGCCGGAACTGGCCAACCTCCCCTTCGAACGCTGGCCCGAGGTGCTGGAAGAGGCGCAACGCTGGGGCCTCGCCACCCCCCACGAGCTACCCGGCTACCTGCGACTGCAACCCACCGTCCCCTACTTCCTGCGCGGTCGCCTGAAGGGGGAGACCCGGCGGGGGGCCATCGACCGCGCCTTCCACGAGACCATGGAGGCGGCCGGCAACACGCTCGCCCAACTGCTCCAGTCCAAGGAACCACAGGAGCGGCAGATCGGCCAGGCCCTCACCCGGCTGGAGTACGAGAACCTCCACCACGCCCTACGCCTCGCCCTCGACGCCCACGCCTCGGTGTTCCGGCTCTACCGACCGCTCAGTCTCTACCTGGACACCACCCACGACGAGGCGCGCGGCCTGGCCCTGGGCGAGACGGTGCTGGAACGCCTGGAGGGGTACGCGACCGGGGAGCTGGAGGGGGAGGCGCTGCTCGGGCTGATCGGCGTAGCGGACGACGTCGCCAAGCGATACTTCCTGCTCAAACGCTACGCCGATGCCGAAACGGCCTACGGCAAGGCGATCAATCTGCTGGAATCGGCTCCTCAGATCGAACCCAAGCAGGCCGCAACGGGAAAGGCGGGAATGTATCACCAGCTTGGCAGGGTCGCCGAGGCGCGGCGCGACTGGGACGCCGCCGAGGAGCACTACCGCAAGGCGCTCGCCATCAAGATCGACGTCAACGACCGCCACGCCCAGGCATCCACCCTCCACCAACTCGGCAGGGTCGCCGAGGAGCGGCGCAACTGGGACGCCGCCGAGGAGCACTACCGCAAGGCACTCGCCATCAATATCGACTTCAACGACCGCCACGCCCAGGAAATCACCCTCCACCAGCTCGGCATCATCGCCCAGGAGCGGCGCGACTGGGACGCCGCCGAGGAGCACTACCGCAAGGCGCTCGCTATCCAGATCGACTTCAACGACCGCCATGCCCAGGCATCCACCCTCGGCCAGCTCGGCATCCTCGCCCAGGAGCGACACGACTGGGACGCCGCCGAGGAGCACTACCGCAAGGCGCTCGCCATCAAGATCGACTTCAACGACCGCCACGCCCAGGCATCCACCCTCCACCAGCTCGGCACCATCGCCCAGTTGCGGCGCGACTGGGACGCCGCCGAGGAGCACTACCGCAAGGCACTCGCCATCAAGATCGACTTCAACGACCGCTACGGGCAGGCATCCACCCTCCACCAGCTCGGCAGCGTCGCCGTGGCGCGGGGACAACGCAAAGAGGCGCTCGCCGACTTCCTGAAAAGCCTCGCCATCTTCAGCCGCTTCAATGCCCCCCATAATCTTGCCATCGTCCTCCGCAGCCTCGCCCACCTCCACCAAACCGCCGCCGAACTGGAGGTTCCGGCCGCGGTGGCGGAGACCCTCCAGTTCTCAACGGAGGAGGCGGAAGCGCTGCTGAAACAGGCCCTCCCCGACAAGGAATCAAACGATGATGGCTAACCTCTGGCAATCCCTCGGCTCCAAACTCGCCGACCGCTGGATCGCCGCCCTCTTCTCCCCGGCGCTGCTCTTCTGGACCGCCGGCCTCGGCCTGCGGCTCCGCGATTGCCCGTGGGGTGAACTGGAGGCGCGCTTCACCGCCCTGCCCGCCGCCGCCCAGGGCGGGCTGGCGGTGGTGGCGCTGCTGCTGGTGACCCTCTCGGCGGCGGCAGCGCGCCAGTTCACCTTCCCCGTGCTGCAACTACTGGAGGGCTACTGGCCCCGCTGGTGCAACCCGCTGCGCCGCCGGCTGCTGGCGCGTCAGGCACGCAAGACCGCCGAACAGGAGACCCGCTTCCAGGCGCTGGCCGGGAAGGGGCTGGACGACCTCACCCGCGAGGAGAGCGAGGAGTACCGCCGCCTCGACGCGGCGCTGATGGGGCTCCCCGCCGACGAGCGCTATCTCATGCCCACCCGCCTCGGCCGCCTGCTGCGCAGCGCCGAGCTGGCCCCCGCCGAGCGCTACGGCCTCGACGGGGTGGTCTGCTGGCCGCGCCTCTGGCTGCTGCTGCCGGAGGCGACCCGCGATGCGCTGACCCGCGGCCGCGCCGAGCTGAACGACGCCGCCAACCTCTGGCTGTGGGGCCTGCTCTTTCTCGCCTGGACCCCGTGGGCGTGGTGGGCGCCGCTGGTGGCGCTGGCGGTGATGCGCTACGCCTACGGCTGGACCCTGCGCGCCGCGCGGGTCTACGGCGCGCTGATCGTCAGCGCCTACGACCTCCACCGCCTGGACCTCTACCGCGCCCTACGCTGGCCACTGCCGGAGAACCCGGCGGACGAATTGGAGAAGGGAAAAGCCCTCACCGCCTACCTGTGGCGCGGCAGCGACCGGGACGCGCCCACCTTCGAGAACGCATAGGGCGTGCCGTGCACGCCGTGACGAACGGAGGCACCGCACTCGGAATCCGCGGGAGATGTCCGAAACCGGGGGGCTCCGTTCAGCACGGCACGCCCTATAAATGGCAATCACGCAAGGTGGTACTCCGCCCCCTCCCGCACCGCTAGCCCATCGCCGTCGGTCCCGGTACCGATTTGGGCTAGGAGCCTGTCGGACTATGGGGGTGGGTATGCCTTTTCGTTTCTTGTATATTTCGCATAAATAATCGTGCTGCGCGCTGGCTTCCGTGCAGGCGCGAATCGGACAAAATCCGGTATATCAACATCAACAACAGCTAGGTACGCAGCACATGAAAAAGAAAATCGCATATCGGTTCAAGATAGAGTTGCTGGAAATCGAGCCGACGATATGGCGCATCATCGAGGTGCCGTCAGATTACACGTTTTGGGATCTTCACGTAGCCATACAGGATTCAATGGGATGGCTGGATTACCACCTACACTCCTTTAGCATTTTTCCACCACGAAAAAGAAAGCCTATCTTGATTGGCATACCTGATGAATATGAAGACAGCACTCTACCGGGATGGGAAACTCAGGTAAACCAGTTTTTTAAAGAGCCGGGCGATGAAGCAATCTATGATTACGATTTTGGAGATGGATGGCGTCACAAAATACTCATGGAAGGGATACACCTACAAGAAAGCGACAAAAAATATCCAAGCTGCATAGACGGGAGGCGCGCGTGCCCGCCCGAAGACTGTGGCGGAGCACCCGGTTATTACAGACTATTGAATATCATTAAAAATAAAACAGACGAAGAACATGAAGATACGAATTATTGGCTAAAAAACCATGCAAAGAACTACTACCCATACGACGCAGAACAATTTAGTGCCAGTGAAGTGAAATTCTGGAATCCAAAAAAACGATTCAAAATGGCATTTCAGAATCACGGCTAGCACCAGCAAGGAAAATCCAGGTGAACGGAGGCACCACGTTCGGAATCCGCGGGAGACGCCCGAAACTGGAAGGCTCCGTTCGACATGGCGCGCACGGCACGCCCTATAGGTGGCCATGTACTCCGCCCTCCCGATTTGCAAGGTCAACGCCTGAGAAGCCATGATCGAAGAACACGTCAAAAGTGAAATTCTAAAGAGAATCCGGGATGCCGAATCCGACCACGGCGTCCAGGTTCTCTATGCCGTCGAGTCGGGAAGCCGCGCCTGGGGATTTGCGTCACCCAACAGCGATTACGATGTCAGGTTCATCTACGCTCATCCAAAGGACTGGTATGTCGCGGTGGATTTGGAAGAAAAGCGGGATGTGATCGAGTATGAGATCGTGGATGAGATTGACATCAATGGCTGGGATGTCAGGAAGGCGCTGAGACTCTTCTGGAAATCCAACCCCGCCTTCGTCGAGTGGCTGCGATCTCCCGTTGTATACATCGAGCACGGCAGCTTTGCGCAGAGAGCCAGGAAACTGATGCCGGAAATCTACTCTATCGAAAAAGGAATCTATCACTATCGCAGCATGGCAAAAACCAATTATCGAGGGTATCTGAAAGGCGAGAGGGTGCCCTTGAAAAAATACTTCTATGTGCTCAGGCCGCTATTGTCCATCCTGTGGCTTGAAAAGCACCGGGAACCGGCCCCCATTGAATTCGATAAGTTGCGCACGTTGATATCCGCCGACGCCCCTCTCCATGACCCCATAGAGCGTCTTCTGGAACAAAAGAGGCGAAGTTCAGAGAAGGAGATAGCCCCACCGATCACGGAGATCAATCAGTTTATCGAGAGCGAGCTCGAACGTTTGGAGAAATATGATGAACATCCGACATCGCGCGCCACGGATGTATCGACGCTAAATGCGCTGTTTCATGAGGTGCTGGATTGACGAGTGCATCAACCTGACTCCTTTCGGCGGCCCGCTGCAGGTTGAGGATGACGATCTCCTGCACGTCCAGGTCCCGCGCCGCCTGCTGCTTTGGTCCGGATGCCGGCGCGGCAACGACCGGGACGCGCCCACCTTCGACAAACCATAGGGCGTGCCGTGCGCGCCATGCCGAACGAAGGCACCGCACTCGGAACCCGCGAGAGACGCCCGAAACCGGGAGGCTCCGCTCGGCATGGCGTGCATGGCACGCCCTATACGCGGCGCACTCCGCGCCGCCACCAAGCAGACAACCGCGACCCGATGTACAGCGATAGCGCCAAGCTACCCTATGAAGATGTGGAGGAGCCCCCCATGGTCGCGGTTATCACGCCGACTTGCGGGACGCCTGAAACACCTCGATAGTCTCCAGTTCGTCACCCTCCGCCACCTGCGCCCGGTACAGATCCCACCGCACCTGCAGGTTGAGCCAAAAGTCCGCCGATACGCCGAAGAAGCGGGCCAGCCGCAGGGCGGTGCTCGGCGTGATCCCGCGCTTACGATTTACCAATTCGTTGACCCGCTGATAAGGGACATGGATCGCGTCGGCGAGGTCGCGCTGGCTGATCCCCATCGGGTCGAGAAACTCCTCGCGGAGCATCTCGCCGGGGTGGGTCGGTTCTCGGTGGGTCGGAATGCGGACCATGACGGTTCTCTAGTGGTAATCGGTGACTTCCACTTCAAAGGGGCCGGATTCGCCCCATTTGAAACGATCATGACGACAGGATAGCACGGCCTCCATGCTACTCATCGCGTTATAGGGCGTGCCGTGCGCGCCGTGATGAACGGAGGCACCGCATTGATGCTCATGGAAAAGATCCGGAGCAAAGCGGCTCCGCTCGACATTGATCCGACGCAGCCAAAGGCGTGGCAGGGCACCCCCGGATTCCCCTTCGTCCTCCCCCGCAAGACGATATATCCTTAACCCACCCCCCACCCGACGACGGCAGCCCCATGCAGATCGCAGACCGCTCCATTCCCCCGCACGCCATCGCAGCGTTCTGCCACCGCTGGAAGGTCACCGAGATGAGCCTGTTCGGCTCCGTCCTGCGTGAGGACTTCGGCGACGACAGCGACGTGGACGTGCTGCTCGACTTCTCATCGGAAGCCCACTGGAGCCTGTTCGATCTGGTCGACATGAAGGAGGAGTTGAGCACACTGTTCGAACGGCCGGTGGACGTGGTGACCCGCCGCGGGCTGGAGGCGAGCCGGAACCACCTGCTCCGCCAGGAGATCCTCACCACCGCCCGGACGATCCACCGTGACGCCGCGTGACCCGGCAACCGTCACGGATATTCTCAACGCCGCCCGGCGTATCGAAGAGGCCACCGCTGCGCTGGACCAGGAGCGGTTCAATCGCGATTGGCTGGTCCACTCCGCGGTCATCCGTCAACTGGAGATCATCGGCGAAGCGACCAAACGACTCTCCTCCGACTATCGCGAAGCCCATCCGGAAACACCCTGGAAGCAGATGGCTGGCCTGCGCGACGTACTCATTCATGGGTACGACACGATCGACCTGGAGATGGTATGGATCGTCGCCCGCGAGGCGATTCCTGAGCTGATCCGACAACTCACCCCCGAATAGTCGGATGAATTGCGTGCCAAATTTCCCGGCGGTGCCTCCGTTTGCGTCGCCGCGGTAGCGGCGACCTACTCGGGGGTCGTGGTCAGGCGCCGGTGTGCCGCATCGACAAACGCTCCAAGTCCTCCAGGTGCTCCGCCTCCACCCGCACCTTCATGTCGGAGGCGTGGAACTCTCAGGGGCTCCCTTCGGCGCGTTTGCGCAGGGCGTGGAGGAGGTTGGCGATGATCAGATTGTGGGCACGGGCGCCGCCCACCATCGCGAACACCTGACCCGCCACGTACTCGTGACGACCTCGCCGGGGGCTCTCCCTCCAGGTAGTCGTCGACGTCGATTCGGTGCCAATGGGCCGAGCGGCCCATGCGGTCTCCTCTCGCGCCGTGGTGTGGCCGGATTCCCGCCGCCTCACCGGTCCTTCGGGATGAACCCCACCTGCAAGCCGAACGCCGCGCCGATCTTCTCCAGGGTGTGCAGCGTAGGGTTGGCGTGACCCCGCTCGATCTCCATCAGCGCGCGGGGGGCGATCTTCAGCAGGCGGGCGAAGGCGGGCTGGTCGAGGCCGGCGATGGTGCGCATGGTCTTCACCGCGCGGCCGATCGGCACGCCCCGCTGGCACTCCTCGTGGAACGCTTGGCGCAGTTCGCGCAGCGCTTCCGGGTCCAGCTTCCGATTACGGGCCATTTCAGTCCTCCCCCCTCAAGCGCAACACACACTCGGCGATCGCGCCACGTCGACGCTCGACGACCGGCGCATCGACACCGGCCTCAAGCATCGCCTCCGGCAGGCGGGCGACAACATCGACCCATGCCCCCATCCGTTCGCGCAAACCGGCGGCGCCGAAACGCGATTCCAATTCCCCGGCAATGGCCAGCCAGTCGGGGCTATGGCCTGGGGACTCGAACGTCCGCTCCCAACGGGTGACGCGGGCGATCCCCTGATCGTCGAGAAACATCGGGGCGAAGTCGTAGAGCGGGGAGAGGCGCACCTCGTCGTCGGCGGCCTTGAGAAGCGCGGTGTTGCGTCCGTGGTTGTCGGTGTTGCCGAGCGCGAAGTTGAGCAGGTCGCGGCGCAGGTACTCCAGCAGGTCCTCGGCCGGACGGGTGGAGTGGCGGGCGATGGTCTCGCAGTACGCCTCGTGGCGGCGGACGGCGCCGAACTCGGCGATGCCGGCGGCGGAGACGAGGCTCTCCAGGCCGTGGCGTTCGACGCCCCCCGCCACCGCCCGGCGGTCGAAGCGGGAGATCAACAGCGCGTCCTGGCGCCACTCGGGCAACCGCGGATGGACGTGCAACCCCACCTTTGCGGCCACCTTCATGTAAGCGGCCTCCAGGCGCAGCACCAGGCGATCCGATTCACGCTTGCCGCGGGGGAACTTGACCAGCCAATGGTCGGCGGCATGCCCGTCGGGGAGGACGCCGTCGGCGTGCCAGCGGCCGTCGCGGTCGCGAGTCAGCAGCAGTTTCGGCGCATCGCCCTGGGCCCCGGAGGAGCCGGCCACCGAGGCGCCGGTCTGTTCGGCGTATTCGATGAACGCCTCGTGACGGTCGAACACCTCCTGGAGGTCGAAGCCGGGATGCGCCGCGGGCGGCGGAGCGGCCACCGCCTCGCGGATGCGCAGGTTGCCCGGCGGGTAGCCGGCACCGTTGAGCATCAGGGACCAGTCGGCGGTGGGGCCGTCGGCGATGCCGAGGCGACCGAGCCAGACCCGACGGGCGTGGCCGCTGGGGATCAGGTCGAGAAGGAAGGCGGGCCAGTGTTCCCCCTTCCGCAGATCGAAAGAGACCGGGTGGCACACCGACAGGGCGGCGCGGTCGCTGCGACCAAGCTGTTCAACGGCATAGGTTGCGTCGTATTCAAGCCAGCAGGGGCCACCGAAACCGAGCGCTTCCGCCTCCGGCCGGGACGATCGGAGGGCGGCGGCGGGGCGCCAAACACCACCCAAGAAGATCTCAATGGTCAGAAGAGCCATTTCCATAGCTTAATACAGAGGACGACTCTCTTAATTAAGCCATATTGATAGCTAAATTAATACCAATCTTCCAGCGACAGGCCTGACGCTATTGACGGGTTCAGTGGGCAACACCATCCAGGAGCAGCCCGGAATTGCGTGCGAAATTTTCCGGCAGTGCCTCCGTTCGCGTCGCCGCGGCGGCGGCGACCTATTCGGGGGTCGAGGTCAGGCGTTGGCGTACCGCGTCGGCGAAGCGCTCGAAATCCTCCAGGTGCTCCGCCACCACCCGCTCCAGGATCGCGGTATCCAGCGCCTCGTAGTCATGCACCGCGATGTTGCGGAAACCGACCATCGCCTTCAGCCGCGTCTCCAGTTCGCCGTCGATCACCCCCTGCTCGCGCAACACCCGGAAATGTCCGCCAAGGGTGTCCGGCAGGCCCCAACCATTGACGGCAATGAGTTGCGCGGCCAGATCGATACAGGCCTGGGCGGCCCGTTGCAGGTTGAGGATGACGATCTCCTGCACGTCCAGGTCCCGCACCGCCTGCGGATCACCACCGGTCTTGGTGCGGATGCGGGCGAGGCAGCGCTCGATGGTCGCCAGCTTGGCGAGCGATACGTCGGAGCTCATGCCGGCCGTCCCCTGAGCAGCGCCTCCTCGATCGGGCGGCGGACCATCTTGAGGTCGAAATACTCCCGCATCGCCCGCACCTGGAACGCCTCCCACGCGGTACGATCCGCGAGATGCAGCAGGCGGTGGTGACGCAGCGCCTCCATGGCGAGGATCGGCGAGACGCCGTCCAGCAGCACCAAGTCCACCGGCCGCCCCAGCCACTCCTCCAGCTCGGTGCGGGCTGTCATCAGTTCGAAAGGGTCGGGATGTTCGCCACCGGCCAGCAGTCCCAGGTCCACGTCGCTGGCAGGGCCGGCGGTTCCCTTGGCGTGGGAGCCGTAGAGCAGGATCGCGGCGGGGTGGAAACGCTCCACCAGCAACAGGGCTGCGGCGTCGATGGAACTCGCGGTGGAGGTGGGAGCCTTCATCGGTCCGATTCTAAACAGGATGTTGCTTGCCGCCCACCGTTGATCCCGTGCAGATGAACGAAGGCACCGCCCATCAAGTCGTGGGATGCCCCCAACCGGGGAGGCTCCGCTCGACAAGGCGCGCACGGCACGCCCTATAGCCCCCACACCACGCCTCCCCTTTCGCAGCGGGTGCAACCCGCCGCGATTGCGGATAAAATTCGCGATCCACTCCCATTTTTCCCTGCATCCCCCCCTTGGACGACCTCCCCGAATCCCTCGATCTCACCCTGGAACCGGCCGACGGCGAGCGGCTGGCCAACCTCTGCGGCCCCTTCGACGAGCACCTGCGCCACGTCGAGGGACGCCTCGGGGTGGAGATCAACAACCGCGGCAACCACTTCCAGCTGATCGGCCAGGAGCGCGCATCCGTCGAGGCGGCGGCGACCCTGCTGCAGACGCTGTTCGAGCTGGCCGCCGAGCGCCCGCTCACCCCCGCCCAGGTCCACCTGCACATCCAGGAGACCGGCATGGAGGTGGCGGAGGCGATCGCCCCCACCGACGAGGTGGTGGTGCGCACCAAGCGCGGCATGATCCGCGGCCGCGGCCCCAGCCAGCAGCGTTACCTCAAGAACATCGTCTCCCACGACATCAACTTCGGCGTCGGCCCCGCCGGCACCGGCAAGACCTACCTGGCGGTGGCCGCCGCGGTGGAGGCGCTGGAGCGCGACAAGGTGCGCCGGCTGATCCTGGTGCGCCCGGCGGTGGAGGCGGGCGAGCGGCTCGGCTTCCTCCCCGGCGATCTGGCGCAGAAGGTCGATCCTTATCTGCGCCCGCTCTACGACGCCCTCTACGAGATGCTCGGCTTCGAGAAGGTGGCCAAGCTGATGGAGCGCAACGTGATCGAGGTGGCGCCGCTCGCCTACATGCGCGGGCGCACGCTCAACGACTCCTTCATCATCCTGGATGAAGCCCAGAACACCACCGTCGAGCAGATGAAGATGTTCCTCACCCGCATCGGCTTCGGCTCCACCGCGGTGGTCACCGGGGACGTCACCCAGATCGACCTGCCCCGCGGCCAGCTCTCCGGGCTGCGCCACTCCAGCGAGGTGCTGAAGGACGTGGAGGGGATCAGCTTCACCTTCTTCAACGCCCGCGACGTGGTCCGTCACCCGCTGGTGCAGCGCATCGTCAAGGCCTACGACGCCTACCAGGGTCCCGGCGAGTGAGCGTCGCCGTAGAGGTGATCTACGCCGTCGAGGGCGCTGCGATCCCCGACGAGCCGCACCTGCATCAATGGGCGGAGGCGGCGCTCGCCGGCCGCGCCGACGGCGCCGAGCTGGCGATCCGGGTGGTGGAAGAAGCGGAGAGCCGCACCCTCAACCACACCTACCGCGGCAAGGACCAGCCGACCAACGTCCTCTCCTTCCCCTTCGAGGCGCCCCCCGGCCTGGAAGAGGAGATGCCCCACATCGGCGACCTGGCGATCTGCGCCGCGGTGGTCGCGCGCGAGGCGGCCGAGCAGGACAAGGCGCCCGATGCCCACTGGGCCCACATGGTGATCCACGGCTGCCTCCATCTGATCGGCTACGACCACATCGACGAGGATGAAGCCGAGACGATGGAGGCGCTTGAAATCGAAATATTGGCCGGATTAGGCTATCCGAACCCCTACGAGAGCGGCGAGTAGGCTGTGTCGTGAATTACCAATTCGTTGCGTTTCAGAGCCCCGCAAATGGGCCAAGTCAAGGCGCGGCCCGCAGGGAATGGCGCCCCCTTGCCAAGGGCCGCAACGCCGAATTGGCCCATTTGCGGGGCTCCCTCCGGGCGCGGCTGTACCGGCTTGTGGCGTCGTTGCGCTCACTTGAAAGGGATCGCCATTCCTGCGCGAGCGCGCCTAACCACAAACCGGGACAGCCGCGCTGAAATGCAACGAATTGGTAATTCACGACACTAACGGGGAGGCATAGCCTCTCCTCTCCCCTACCGACTACCCATAACCCCCAATGAACGAAGACCGACCTAGTAGCACAGACACCCCTTCCCGAAGTTGGCTGGACCGCCTCACCCACCTCCTCGCCGGGGAGCCCAAGGACCGGGAAGCCCTGATCGCGGTCCTGCGCGACGCGCAGAGCCGCGACCTCCTCGACTACGATGCGCTGGCGATGATCGAGGGGACCCTCCAGGTCTCCGAGATGCAGGCCCGCGACATCATGATCCCGCGCTCGCAGATGGCGGTGGTGGAGCGTGACGCCGACCTGGAGGAGATCCTCAGGCAGGTGGTCCCCACCGGCCACTCCCGCTTCCCGGTGATCACCGAGAGCCGCGACGAGGTGGCGGGCATCCTGCTCGCCAAGGACCTGCTGCGCTACGCCGGCTGCAATCAGGAGCGCTTCAACATGCGCGACCTGCTGCGCCCGGCGATCTTCGTCCCCGAGAGCAAGCGGCTCAACGTGCTGTTGAAGGAGTTCCGCGCCAACCGCAACCACATGGCGGTGGTGGTCGACGAGTTCGGCGGGGTTGCCGGGCTGGTGACTATCGAGGACGTGCTGGAGCAGATCGTCGGCGACATTGAGGACGAGCACGACTTCGACGACGAGAAGTTCATCCTGCAGCGCTCCGAACACCACTACACCGTCAAGGGGCTGACCCCCATCGACGAGTTCAACGACTACTTCCAGTCGGCATTCAGCGACGGGGAGTTCGACACCATCGGCGGATTGGTGGTCAACGCCTTCGGCCACGTCCCCAAGCGGGGCGAGAGCACCCGTCTCGGCCGCTTCCACGTCCGCGTGCTGCACGCCGACAAACGGCGCATCCACCTGCTGCGGATGACCGTCGGCCTCGACGAAAAGAGCGAGGAGTGATCCCGCCGCGGCCCCTCGGCGAGTGGCTGGCCGGCCATCTCGGCGACCTGCTGGCCGCCGGGGCCGGCGCCCTCGCCCCCCTCGCCTTCGCCCCCTTCGGCCTGTGGCCGCTGGCAATCCTCGCCCCCGCCCTGCTCTTCCTCAGTTGGGAGGGGAGCACCCCGCGCCGCGCCCTGCTGCGCGGCTGGCTGTTCGGCCTGGGGATGTTCGGTGTCGGCGTCTCCTGGGTCCACTACAGCATCCACCAGTACGGCGGCGCGCCGCTGCCGCTGGCGATCGCCATCGCCGCCCTGCTGATCCTCTTCCTCGCCCTCTTCCCGGCGGCCCTCGGCTGGGCCTCGCGCCGCTGGGGCGCCGCCCTCTCCGCCCCGGCCCGCCTGCTCGGCCTGCTGCCGGCCGGCTGGCTGCTCGCCGAGTGGGTCCGCGGCTGGCTGCTCAGCGGTTTCCCCTGGCTCAATCTCGGCTACGCGCTGATCGACGCCCCGCTTGCCGGCCTCGCCCCGCTCGCCGGGGTCTACGGCGTCGGTTGGGCGGTCACCCTCACCGCCGGCGCCCTCGCCCTGTTGCGCCGGCAGGGGAGCGCCGCGTGGCAACCGCTCGCCGCCGTCGCCCTGCTCTGGATCGCCGCCTTCGCCCTGCGCGGCCACGCCTGGTGCGAACCGGCCGGCGAGCCGATCAGCGTCGCCCTGCTCCAGGGCAATATCGACCAGGAGCTGAAGTGGAAGGAGGGGGAACTGGAGCAGACCCTGGCGATCTACGACCGGATGACCCGGGCCGCCTTCGGCGCGCGGCTCATCGTCTGGCCGGAGACCGCGCTGCCCACCTTCTACCACCGCGAACGCTACCGTCTGCAAGGGCTCGCCCGCGCCGCGAAATTGAAAGGCAGCGACCTGCTGATCGGCGCCCCGGTGTGGGAGGGGCGCGACCGCTACTTCAACGCCATCCTCAACCCCCTCGACCCCGCCGGCTTCTACTACAAGCGCCACCTGGTACCGTTCGGCGAATACCTCCCGCTACGTCCGCTGCTCGGCGAACTGCTGCGGCTACTGGAGATCCCGATGGCGGACTTCAGCGAAGGGACCGACGACCAACCGCCGATTACCGCCGCCGGCCACCCGATCGGCGCCTCCATCTGCTACGAGGCCGCCTTCGGCGAGGAGCTGATCGACGCATTGCCCGCGGCCCAGCTGCTGCTCAACGTCAGCAACGACGCCTGGTTCGGCGACACCCTCGCCCCGCCGCAGCATCTGGAGATCGCCCGCATGCGGGCACTGGAGAGCGGGCGCTACCTGCTGCGCGCCACCAACAACGGCATCTCGGCGATCATCGGGCCGGATGGGGGGATCACCGCCCGAAGCCCGCAGTTCGAGCGCTACACCCTGAAGGGAGAGGCGGTTCCGCTGAGGGGGGCTACCCCCTATGTACGGGTGGGGAACGGGCTAGCGGTAGGGTTGGGGCTGCTCGTGATCGTCATCACGATGACACTGCCGAGACACAGGCGAAACCACTGACTCAACACCGACCCAGCCAATAGTCAGGACGCCGCCGAAGGTGAGCAACCGCCAGAACCTGGACGATTCCCACCTGTTCCCGATACAGAATGGCAAAAGGGAACCGCTCCATCCGCTTGCGGCGAATGTCAGCGGAAAATGCGATGGGGTAGCGGTGCGGAAACTGACAAACGCCGCCCATGGCAGCCTCGAACTCGGCCAGATATTCAGCCCCCAGCCCCGGCCGCTTCGACTCATAGTAGGCAACGGTCTCGAGGTGTTCAGACTCGGCCGCCGGATGGAAAACATAGTTCACCGTAGCAAGGCCCGCGCCTTGCGGCTCACCTCTTCCGCAGGGACCGGCTGAACAAGCTGATCGTCTAAATCCTTCGCGCGACGCTCCGCCTCCTCCAGCCATGCGCTCTCCACCTCGTCCACAGACGGAGCATCCAGACTAAGTAGGAGCTTGTGAGCCAGTTCGGCACGTTCCTCCTCGGACAGGTGGAGCGCTTCGACCTCGATCTGTTTCAAATTCATGGAAGGTTCCCGGACAACGCCAATCTGGCCATTCATGTCGATGTGACTACTCTAGCGCACGCACCCCGCAACGCCTACCGCCCGCCTGCACCTTCCACCCCCCCACCCCAAGGTCGTATCATTGCCCGACCACCGCCCACCAGGCCGCCGAACCGCCATGTCGACCCCCGAACCCGGACAGAGCTTCCGCCAGTTCCCCCCCTACGTCGCCCTGCTCGGGCTCAATCGCGCCCCCTTCGCGCGAGACGACGACGATTTCTTCTTCGCCCACCCGGCCTTCAACCAGCGCCTGGAGATGCTGCTCAAGCAGATCGACGGCGAGGGGCTGGTGATGATCAGCGGCGAACACGACAGCGGCAAGAGCACCCTGATCAAGCACCTGCTCGCCTGCAACGACGGCAGTTGGCGGGTCTGCCGCATCGACGCCGACCCGATGAGCGAGCCGGCCAGCCTCACCGAGCGGCTGTTCACCGTATTCGGCGACGACGGCGAGGACCGCGGCACCCTGGCCGACCTGAGCACCCGCCTGCGCGCCCGCCGCGCCCGCGACCAGAAGCCGCTGCTGATCGTCGACAACGCCCACCTGCTGCCGGAGCGCTCCCTGGAGATGGTGCTCGACATGTGCACCTGGCGCGACTCCGAGGGGATCCTGATCCAGGGGCTGCTGTTCACCGAGCCGCAGATCAAGACCTCGCTCCAGTTGGTCCCCGACGAGCTGCGCGACCGCCTGCCGATGCAGCAGATCTACATCAACGCCTTCACCCCGGCGCAGACGGCCGAATACCTGCTCCACCGCCTGCGGCTGGCCGGTCTGGAGGGGGAGCTCCCGTTCGGCGACGACGAACTGAGCCAGCTTCAGCGCGCCTCACAGGGGCTCCCTGGACGGATCGACAAGGCGGCCCACCGCGCCCTGCTGGAGCGCGCTCTCGACTCGAAGGGGGGCAAGAAGGAGCGGCGGCGCAAACCTGCCGGCGGGGGCGGCACGACGGGCGACGGCAGACGCCGCCCGCTCCGCCTCGCCCTGCTCGGCCTCGCCCTCGCCGCCCTCGCCGGCGTCGGCTACGGCGTCCTGGTCCCCCTCTCCAACGACGGCGCACCGCCGGCCGCGGCCTCCACGGAGCGGGAGCTGCACCCCCTCAGCCTGCCGCCGGCAAGCGATGAGGAACCGCCGCGGGAGACCCCGAAAGGGGAACCGGAACCGCGGCTGATGATCCGCGCCGCGGAGCCGGGAGAGGAGCAGAAAGTGGCAGAGGGGCCGTCCCCCTCGAGCGCGGCCGAAACGCCTGACGAGGCGAGCACCCCACCCGCCGCCGAACCCTCGCCCATCGCAGCGGAGCCGACCCCGGTCCCCACGCCCACCGAAACGGCGGCCGTCGAGCCCCCCGAACCCCTGCCGGCCCCGCCCATGCCGACGCCCCTCTCGTCGCCGCTGCGGACGGCCGATACGCCGATGGACGAGCAGGGCGTGCTCGCCCTCGATCCGGCCAAGTACACCATCCAGCTGATGAGCAACGAGAGCGAAGCGCAGATGCGCGAGTTCATCCACCACCACGGGCTGGGCGGACGCACCGCCCTGATCCGTCTGCGCTACCCCAACGGCGCGGACAAATACACCATCCTGTTCGGGCTTTACGACTTGAACCGCGACGCCAAGGCAGCGATCGGCGAACTGCCGGCGGAGCTGCGTGCCTACGCCCCCTGGTCGCGCAACATCTCCAAGATCCAGCAGGAACTGCGCGCCCTGGATGGGCGGTGAGCGATGGCTGGCGCAGGCAAGCGGGTCCCCGGAGCGCTCCACCGCCAGGTCCGCGGATTGATCGAAGGGCTCGGCATCAGCGCCTACCTGTTCACCCTGGAGGAACGGCCGGCGAGCTGGCGGCTGACCCTGGAGTACGCCATCTGCAGCGGCTGGTACAAGGGGGAGGTGGAGCTGGCGAAGGGGCGCCTGGCGCAGGCCGCCGAGGATGAGGACGAGGCCCGCGCGCTGGGCGCGTGGTTACGCGAACAGCTCCCCTCCTGCCCACCGCCATCAACGCCACCGTAGGTCGGTGCTACCGCGCCGACGCGAACGAAGGCACCCTGGTGAAACCCCGGGGGAGCCATTCCGAACGAGATGGCGGAGCACTCGGAAAGCGACCCACACCCCCATCCCCGCTGCCCCCGCTCACGTCGCCGCAGTAGCGGCGACCTACGTCAACCAAACAACACCGCGGCCCCCCATCCTCCCAACACTTTTTTAGCGGGATGGAAATTCGCAGAATTTCCATCCCGCTAAAAAAGGTCGATGTTGTCGTCGGGCAGCGCCTCCTCCCGTTCGGCGCGCTCGCGCCGGAACTCCACCGCCGCCGCCAGCGCCTCCTCCACGTCCCCCCCGGCCATGATGGTGTCGAACATCAGCCGCTCCTCCTCGGTGGTGTACTTGGCACGGATCTTCTCCTGCAGGCCGGCCCACTCGTAGGGGTTGTAGAGGCGGGAGTGGTCGGCGATCAGCTCCCCCAGCGCCTCGATGGAGTGGGTGACGTGGGAGAGGCGCTGGGTCAGCTTGTCGTAGAACTGCATCGCCATGATCACCTCCTGCATCATGCCGGAAACCTCGGCGACGTTGTGGCCGATCGCCTTCTTCACCTTGCCGGTCTCGCCGCGGTCGGTGAGGTGGTCGGCGGTGGCGGCGATGGTCTGCAGCGAGCCATACATGGTGGTGAACGAGTTGCCGAGGACGTTGACCGAATCGTCGCCGTCGCGCATCGAGGACTCGATCTGGGCCACGGCCAAACCGAGCATCAGCACCGTCTCCTTCACCTGGCTCCAATCCAGGTCGGGGCGGCGGGCGGAGGATTGGGCGCTCCCCTTTTTCGCCACGGTCGTCTTCTTGGCGGTGGAGCGTTTCTTCTGGCTGACGGCTGCGTTCATCGGACACTCTCCCGGGTCGTAACGGTTATCCGGCTCATTGTAACGCGGAGGATGAACCGGGGCGCAGTACCGGCATCGGTGCGCGACATAGGGCGCCCCGCGGGCGCCGTGTTCGGCGAACCCACCGAAGTCCCCGCTACCGCGTCCTGCTCTCGCGGGGTGTGCCAGGTTTCTCGCCGGTTTTCTTCTCCTTGCCGCAGTGACCCTTCGCAACCCCGCTACCGCGTCCTGCTCTCGCGGGGTGTGCCAGGTTTTTCGCCGGTTTTCTTCTCCTTGCCGCAGTGACCCTTCGCAACCCCGCTACCGCGTCCTGCTCTCGCGGGGTACCTACGTCCCTGTAGGCAAAAAAAGGCGGCCCTTAGGCCGCCAAACGTTTGCCGCAGCATCCCTGCCACCATACCAACACAAGCAAATCAGAATACTGGGAAATCGCGATAGCGAGTTCTCAGCCGCATTTGGAATCCCCGCAGTTGAGGCAGGTCATGCAGCCGTCCATCATGATCACCGCCTTGGTGTTGCACTTGCCGCACAGCTCGGCGCCGTCGGGAAAATCGCCGGGGTCTCTGCTCTCCGCCTCCTTGAGGGTGGCGTCGTACTGGGCCCGCTTCTCCTCGATCAGCTTGCGCTGGTGCTCGTCGAGCTCCTCGCTCTTGAGCATGCCGATCATCCGCAGGTGGCACTCGATGGCGTCGCCGATCTCCGCCACCAGCGAGGGCATGTACTTGCCCCCCTTCTTGAAGTAGCCGCCCTTCGGATCGAACACCGAACGCAGCTCCTCCACCAGGAAGGTGACATCCCCGCCCTTCCGGAACACCGCGGAGATGATCCGGGTCAGCGCGACGATCCACTGGAAGTGGTCCATGTTCTTCGAGTTGATGAACACCTCGAAGGGGCGGCGCAGCTCGTTGCTGGTGCCGGGGTTGAGCACGATGTCGTTGATCGTGATGTAGAGCGCGTGCTCGGAGAGCGGGGTCTTCACCTTGTAGGTGGAGCCGAGCAGCATCTCGGGACGCTCCAGCTCCTCGGTGAGGTGGACCACGTTGCCCTCGCCGGCGCGGGGCGCGCGCTTGGCCTCCTCCTTCGCCGCAGCCTGCTCCTTCTCCTCGCTGACCACGTTGTACTTGACGATCTTCTTCTCGATCTTCACTGCCATTTCGAAACTCCTCTGGAGTTTCGAATATCTGGTGCTTGAGATCACCAGACATTCGAATTCATCTTGATGTCGGTGCCGCGCCCGCGGGGACGCCGGCACTTCTCCACGTTGTCTTCCGAATATGCGAAAAACGGGTAGGGCGTGCCTCGTTCCCCGGCGCGAACCCTACGACATTTGCCACGGAGCCACGGAGGGCACGGGGCAGAAAGTATCGAATCTCCGTGTGCTCCGTGACTCCGTGGCCAATCTTCAGAATTTTCCGTAATACCCTTCCTTCAGGGCGTCGTAGAGGTTGGCGGCGGTATGCAGCTCGCCGTCGTACTCCACCTCCTCGTTGCCCTTCACCTCCAGCACGCTGCCGTCGTCGAGGGTGAAGCGGTAGGTGGTGTTGGCCAGATCCTGCTCCTTCACCAATACCCCCTGGAACGCCTCGGGGTTGAAGCGGAAGGTGGTGCACCCCTTGAGCCCCTTGTCATAGGCGTAGAGGTAGATGTCCTTGAACTTCTCGTAGGCGAATTCGGTGGGCACGTTGATGGTCTTGGAGATCGACGAGTCGATCCACTTCTGCGCCGCCGCCTGGATGTCGACGTGGGCCCGCGGGTCGATGTCCTCGGAGGAGACGAAGTAGTCGGGAAGCTGGGAGGCCTCGTCCTCGGCGAAGGGCTGGGCGTCGGGGTTGACCAGCTCGCGGTAGGCGAGCAGCTCGAACGACCAGACGTCCACCTTCTCCTTCGACTTCTTGCCCTCGCGGATCACGTTGCGCGCGTAGTGGTGGGCGAAGCTCGGCTCGATGCCGTTGGAGGCGTTGTTGGCCAGGCTGAGCGAGATGGTGCCGGTGGGGGCGATGGAGCTGTGGTGGGTGAAGCGCGCGCCCACCTCGGCCAGCTCCGCCGCCAGCTTCGGATCGGCCTGGGCGATGCGCTGCATGTAGCGGCTGTACCTGGCGTGCAGCTCGCGCCCCTTGATCGCATCGCCCACCTTCCAGCCGTCGCGCAGCATCTCGGGGCGGCGCTCGAGCATCTCCACGGTGACCTCGAACTCCTCGCCCATGATCGGCGCCGGTCCCTTCTCTCGGGCCAGCTCCAGTCCGGTGCGCCAGCCGGCCAGGGCCATCTCGCGGGTCACCTGCTCGGTGAACGCCACCGACTCCTCGGAGCCGTAGACCATGCGCAGCATGGTGACGGTGGAGCCTAGCCCCAGGTAGCCCATGCCGTGGCGCCGCTTGCGGGTGATCTCCTCACGCTGCTGCGGCATCGGCAGGCCGTTGATCTCCACCACGTTGTCGAGCATGCGGGTGAACACCGAGACCACCTCGCGGAACTCCTCCCAATCGAAGTGCGCCCCCTCGGTGAAGGGGTCGCGGACGAACTTGGTCAGGTTGATCGAGCCGAGCAGGCAGGCACCGTAGGGAGGGAGACCCTGCTCACCGCAGTTGTGGGCGTGCAGGCCGTTGGCGTCGAAGGTGTTGATGCCGGGCACCTGGACGTCATAGACCGCCTCGACCCCGTCGGCCTCCACCGCCTCCACCCGGGCGGTGAACCGCTCGCGATCGAGGGTGCGGCGGTAACCGGCGAGCAGGCCGTCCAACCGCGCCTGCTTGTCCCCGTCGGCGAAACCGATCAAGTCGCGGAAGCGGGCCAGATTCTCGCCGCTGATCACCAGCTCATGCTGCGCCTGGATCGGGAACTCCGCCCGCCCGCCATGGCCATCGGGGAGCAACGCCGTGCCGGCGGCGCGGCGATCACGGTGTACGGAGGAGGCGATGCCGAGGCGCAGCAACATCCGCTGCACCGCCTCCAGCGTCGCCGCATCGGACTGCGCGAGGCGGATCGAGACCCCCTTCTCCTGCCCACCCTGCACCGAACCATCGGCATCGAACAGGCCGCGCAGGAAGCCGCGATAGAAGTCGCTGGAGGCCCGTTCGACCTCGGCGGTGATCCCCTTGGCGCCGGGCATCATCCCCAGGTCGAAGGCGAGACCGCGAATGGCGGCGGTGGAGAACCGCAGCTCGTCGCGCCCGGCCACCGCGTACCACCCCGAGAAATCGGTGCGATGGGGCAGCGCCCGCACCGCCTCCAGGGCCTCGGCCATCACCGCCTCCACCCCGGCATCGAGTACACCATCGGCGCCGTTGGCCACCGCCCGGCGGCGCCACACCGAGAGCACCGCCTCGTCGCGCTTGAGGGTGCCGTCCCCCACCAGCAGCCCCATCAGGTAGCCCTCGCCGTGGCTGTAGGTCCCCGCCCACTCGGCATCGGCGCGATGGTCGTTGAGCAACACCCGATCGCCGGCGCGCAGCCGGCCCGCCTCGCACCACTCGGTCTCGGTGGTATAGCGGGTGAACCGGGTCACCCGGCGGACCCGGTGGTCGGCGGTCAGGCGCAGGCTGTACCCCTCGCGGGTACGCAGTCGCACCACCTCCTTGGTGGCGGTCTTGAAGAACCCCTCCGCACCGCTGGCGTGCCCCGCGCCATCCACCCGGGCGACGAACGGCGTGCCGAGCAGTTCGGCCACTTGGCGGGGCCCCGCGGCGGTCTGCACCCAGGTGTCGGCGGTGACGCAGGGGTTGGTGGCGCGGATGTTCTCGCACCACCAGTTGTTGTTCATCTCGTTGTACTGGTCGATGAGGATGAAGCCCGGCTCCGCGTAGTCGTAGGTGGAGGACATGATCACGTCCCACAGCCGGCGGGCGCGGATGGTGCGGTAGACCTTGCACGCCACCTTGCCCTCGTCGTTGACGAGGTAGGGCTCGCGCAGCGGCCACTCGCGCCACACCACCTGATCGGAATCACTGGTGTCGATGCCGTCGCTCTCCGCCTCCTCGGCGATGATCGGAAAGGCGAGCTTCCACTCGCGATCGTTCTTCACCGCCTCCATGAACTCCTTGGTCACCAGCAGCGAAAGGTTGAACTGACGCAGCCGGCCGTCCTCGCGCTTGGCGCGGATGTAGTCGAGGACATCGGGGTGGCCGACGTCGAAGGTGGACATCTGCGCGCCGCGGCGACCGCCGGCGCTGGAGACGGTGAAGCACATCTTGTCGTAGATATCCATGAACGACAGCGGCCCGGAGGTGTAGGCGCCGGCCCCGGAGACGTAGGCACCGCGCGGGCGCAGGGTGGAGAACTCGTAGCCGATGCCGCAGCCCGCCTTCAGCGTCAGCCCCGCCTCGTGGACCTTGGCGAGGATGTCGTCCATCGAGTCGCTGATCGTCCCGGAGACGGTGCAGTTGATGGTCGAGGTGGCCGGCTTGTGCTCCCAGGCACCGGCGTTGGAGGTGATCCGCCCGGCGGGGATGGCACCGCGGCGCAACGCCCAGACGAACTTCCCGAACCACTCCTCGCGCTTCGCCTCGTCCTCCTCCACGTCAGCCAGGGCGCGGGCCACCCGCTGGTAGGTGGAGTCGATGGTCTCATCGACCACCTGACCGTTCTTCGACTTGAGGCGGTACTTCTTGTCCCAGATGTCGAGGGACGCCTGCTGCATGGAGATCTCTTGATTCATGGTCTCGGGATTCGTGGAATCGGGAACGGACTTGAGGTGGGCACGGCTCATCGGACAACTCCCCAGGTGTTGTTAGGTTGCGCGTGACGGACGACGTGAAACGGGCCCGCGGAAAATCGACCGGCGACACCCGCGAACCCCTCCGTCCCGCAAATCGACGCCGGAGGCCCGGCGCCGAAAGGCGGTCGCAACGGGGACCGCCGGAAAATCCTTAACCACAAGATGTTGTGTGTCGGCGGAAAGGTTATGACCTCATACACCCCCCTGTCAAGGGCCCTTCCCGCCTTCGCACGGGAACGACAGAAATGAAGTTTTATTGTTTATAATCAATAATATAACAGTTTTTCTAATAAGCCTTTTTCCAACAAATTCAAGCACATGGCCCAATCCCGCGCCATTCGCAGGGTCACCACTATATGTTGTGGTCATTCCCATTACAGCCCACACCCCGAAAGCCCCTTTTGCGCCCCGTCCGATGCGGAGTTAGAGTAGGCCGCAGCGCACCGCAGACGGTGCCCACCGCCACACTAAGGGCTCGCGAAAGAATAACTTCCGGTTTTGGGACGCCGATCCATTCTCTCCAGCGGCGTTGCGCAAAGGGTTGCATACAACGAGTATGCGCCCCTTTGCGCGCCTTGCTGGAGCGGCGTCTCGACGCCCCAAAACCGGAAGTTATTCTTTCGCGGGCCCTAAGAAGAAGGAAAACCGAACGATGAAACGCCGTGACTTCGTCAAGCAGCTGGGGGTCGGCGCGGCCGCCGCCGGCGCCACCCTGAGCGGCGCCCCCGCCGTCGCCGCCAAGAAGATCCGCTGGAAGATGGTCACCACCTGGCCGAAGAACTTCCCCGGCCTGGGCACCGGCGCCGAGTTCCTGGCGAAGCGGATCGGCGAACTCTCCGACGGCCGCATCCAGGTAAAAGTCTTCGGGGCGAAAGAGTTGGTTCCGGAATTCGAGGTGTTCGACGCGGTCTCCCGCGGCTCAGCTCAGATGGGCCACGGCGCCGCCTACTATTGGAAAGGGAAGAGCGAGGCGGCCCAGTTCTTCACCGCCGTCCCCTTCGGCCTGACCGCCCAGGAGATGAACGCCTGGCTCTACCACGGCGGCGGCATGGAGCTGTGGCAGGAGGTCTACGCCCCCTTCGGCCTGATCCCCAACGCCGCCGGCAACACCGGCGTGCAGATGGCCGGCTGGTTCAACCGCGAGATCAAATCGGTGGCCGACCTGGAGGGGCTGAAGATGCGCATCCCCGGCCTCGGCGCCGAGGTACTGAGGCGCGCCGGCGGCACCCCGGTGTCGCTCCCCGGCGGCGAGATCTTCACCTCGCTGCAATCGGGGGCGATCGACGCCACCGAATTCGTCGGCCCCTACAACGACCTCGCCTTCGGCCTCTACAAGGCGGCCAAGTACTACTACTACCCCGGCTGGCACGAGCCGGGCAGCGCCATGGAGTGCTTCGTCAACCGGGAGGCCTTCGAGGCCCTGCCCAAGGATCTCCAGGCGATCGTCACCAATGCCACGCGGGTGGCCAACCAGGACATGCTGGCCGAGTTCACCGCGCGCAACAACACCGCCCTGCACACCCTGGTCAACGAACACCACGTCCAGGTGAAGAGGCTCCCCGACGACGTGCTGGCCAAGCTCAAGGCGCTCTCCGACGAGGTGGTCGGCGAGATCGCCGCCAAGGACCCGCTGTCGAAAAAGGTCTACGACTCCTTCCGCAGCTTCCGCGAACAGGCGATCGCCTGGCACGACATCTCCGAGCGGGCCTACCTCAACGCCCGCGGCGGCTGATCCACCAGCGACACGATCCGGCTGCGGATGCTCGACGCGGAGGGCGCAGAGAAGAGCAACAAGCCTTTGCGCCCTCTGCGTCTTTGCGGTCCCCGCGCTTTTTTCGCGGGCACCAAGAAAAACACGTGCGGTGGGAGGACTGGGAAAAAGCCTGAAACGGCAAGAGGAAAATCACCAAAAGTAATTGAAATACTTTCACTTTTCGCCCATTTTGCGGTTCAATAGCCGGACAGGGGCCCCGGTCCGCCAAGCATCCTGACGGAGGAAAACCCTCCGCAACCGAGAGCCCTCCATCACGGAATCAACCCGAAGGCAGGAGCCCCCCCTAATGAACCACCCCAGCCGGTCCGCAACAGGCGCTGCACTCCTCATCCTCTCTGCCGCGCTCCTCCCCGCCCACGCTGCAACACCCGCGGCATCGGCCGCCAAGATGGAGAACGCCTCCACCCCCCGTTCCACAATAGACCTCTGGTACGTATCGAACGCGGTCATCACGGTCGCCGTCACCAACGACGGCGGTGCCACCCAACACACCACCGGAACCTTCCTGGCGAGCGACCGATTGACGGTCTCCGCGAACATCGCCCCCGACCCGAACGCGGTCGGGCTGAACGCCGAGATCTTCATGGTGGCCAAGTGCAACAACGCCTACTACACCCGGGACGAAGGCGGGCAGTGGCTCCTCTGGGACGGTATGCCGCAATCCTTGGCGACCGCGGTCGCTTCCCACCTGTTGCCAGCGAACGAGGACGTCGACGTAATCACGGACCTCAGCGGGCTGCGCGGGGACTTCACCGTCTTCGTGGGCTATCAGGTCGGAGGCGAGCTGGCGTACAACATCACCCCTCTGACCTTCACCGTCGAGTGACCTCAGGCGACTTGGAGCGACGTGGACCGCCCCGCGAAACGGCGGGAAATGCAGAGGAGACTGCGACCATGAAGCACAGGACGACAGGCTGGAAACGCCTTCTCTTCACGGTGGCGTTCGTTCTGGCGGCACCGATTGGAGCAACCGCTGCACCCCTGTTCCCGGAACCAAGCGACTCCGCTGCCGCTGGCGCGATGGACCCCGCCCCCTCCCTCGGAGCGACTTTCTCGGGCGCCCCCACGGCCGCGTCGATCCACCCGAGCGTCTCAGGTAACGGAGGTGTCACCCAACTTATCTACGGCGACTTTTTGGCAGGTGACCTGCTGGAGGTCTCCGCAACCATCGAAACCGACCCGGCAGACGTCGGCGCCACCGGCTCGCTGGTAGCCGTGGCCATCTTCTATAGCGAGCCCTCCCACATGCACTTCTATATGCGCGACGGGAAACAGTGGTACCCGTGGGACGGCGAAGCGGAGAGTCTCACCGCCGCGGAAGGACCTCATCCGCTTTCCGCCATCGAGCACTTCGACATCGCCAGCCTGACCGGAATACGAGGCACCTTCTTGGTCTTCGCCGGCTACCAGACAGGAGAAGAGGTTGTCTACGGCAACACCCCCGTGTACTTCACCGTCGAATAGCCGCCCCCCCCTTGCCTTCCGCCCGCGAAGAGGAAACCTCTGCATTGTCTAAGATTTCTCTTACAATAAAATCAGGATTTGACTTATACCGAGTGAAATTGAAAAAATCGAAGGCGAACCGCGGACCCGCCGCCTCCAGGGAAGGGGGGCACCACTCCAGCCGAGGCAATCGTCGTGAATCCCCTTTCCACACCCCGCCCTTTCGCGACCGTCCTCCTTTTTCCGCTCCTCTGCGCCCTCTCCGCTCCTGCGCCGGCCGCCGACGACCTCGCCGCGCTCTACGGCGACGAGCCTGAGCTGCTGCTCGCCACCGGCACCGCCAAACCCCTCTCGCGCGCCCCCGCGGTGGCGACGGTGATCACCGCCGACGACATCGAGGCGATGGGCGCCAACGAACTGGACGAGGTGCTGGAGAGCGTCCCCGGCCTCCACGTCTCCGCCCATCCGATCGCCTACAACGCCCTCTACCAGATCCGCGGCATCGCCAGCGAGTTCAACCCCCAGGTGCTGATGATGGTCAACGGCTTCCCGATCACCAGCATCTTCCACGGCGATCGCGGCAACGTCTGGGGCGGCATGCCGGTGGCGGCGATCCAGCGCATCGAGGTGGTACGCGGCCCCGGCTCGGCGCTCTACGGCGCCGACGCCTTCTCCGGCGTCATCAACATCGTCACCAAGGGTCCCGACGATCTCCACGGCAGCGAGGCGCGGGCCGGTATCGGCAGCGACGGCATCCGCCGCGTCAGCCTGCTCCACGGCGGCCGGATCGGCGGCGTGCGTGCCGCCTTCATCCTCGAGGCCGACACCACCGACGGCGCCGATCCGTGGATCGCCGCCGACGCCCAGAGCGGCCTCGACACCACCTTCGGCACCAGCGCCTCCCTCGCCCCCGGCCCGGTCAACCGGCAACGCGAGCGGCTGGACCTGCGCCTCGACCTGGCCAAGGGGCCGTGGCGGCTGCGCGGCGCCTACGAGGGCCGTGCCAACATGGGCACCGGTGGCGGCGTCGCCCAGGCCCTCGACCCCGCGGGCGAAGTGAACCGCGACCGGTTGACCGCCGACCTCACCTGGAACCGGGAGGTCGCCCCGCAGTGGGACGTCACTGTCGAGGCGGCGTTCCACCGCTACCGCCAGTGGACCGACCTGATCCTCTACCCCGCCGGTACGCGCTTCGCCGCCAGCCTCTTTCCCGACGGCATGATCGGCAACCCGGACGTCGCCGAACGCCACCTGCGGCTGCAGGCCTCGGCGGTCCACACCGGCATCGCCGACCACCGCGTCCGCCTCGGCGTCGGGTTGTTCGGCGATGAGATCTACCAGACCCGCGAGGGCAAGAACTTCGTCATCGACCCGCTCACCGGACTGCCGGTCTACACCGGCGCGGTGGTCGACGTCGACGACACCCCCCGGGTGTTCCTCCCCGAGGAGTCGCGCCACGGCGCCTTCGCCTACCTGCAGGACGAGTGGCAGTTCGCCCCCGACTGGGAGCTGACCGCCGGCATGCGCTACGACCACTACTCCGACGTCGGCGGCACGCTGAACCCGCGCCTCGCCCTGGTCTGGGCCACCCACTACGCGCTGACCACCAAGCTGCTCTACGGCCGCGCCTTCCGCGCCCCCAGCTTCGCCGAACTCTACAACCAGGCCAACCCGGTCTACTTCGGCAACCCGGCGCTCAAACCGGAGACCATCGACACCCTCGAACTCTCCTTCGTCTACCACCCCGCCGCCAGTTGGAGCGGCACGCTGAGCACCTACCGCTACGCCATGCGCGACATCATCCGCACGGTACCCGACCCGGCCCCGGCGACCAGCGTCACCGAACGCAACGCCGGCTCGCAGGACGGCTACGGCATGGAGCTGGAGGGACGCTGGGCGGCCAGCGACACCCTCGACCTGAGCGCCAACTACGCCTGGCAACACGCCGAGGACACCCAGCGGGACAGCGCCGTCGGCCTCGCCCCGCAACACCAGCTCTACCTCCGCGCCGACTGGCGGATCACCCCCCGCTGGCGCCTCGACGGGCGCGTCAACCGGGTCTCCGACCGCGCCCGCCCACCCGGCGACAGCCGCCCCGCGACCGACGACTACACCCTCACCAGCCTCGCCCTGCACTACCGCGAGCCCCACGCCAAGTGGGGCGCGCACCTCACCGTGGACAACCTGTTCGACGAGCGCGCGCTGGAGCCGACGCCTCCCTCCGGCCTGATCCCCGGCGACCTGCCGCTGGCCGGGCGCACCCTCTACGCCAGTATCGACTACCGCTTCTGAACCCGCGGATCCCGCGTCGGCGGCTCCCCGTTTATCGCCCGGCAGCGCGTTTCACGCAATCGGGCTCGCCATACGCGCAGCGCACGACGATCCGCCAAAGGGCGAAGATGGACGTTTCAGGCGGGGAGCAGACTACTGGGATCTGGAGGTCTGGCGGCCGGAGAGGCACCAGGAGTGCGAATGAAGGGATCGGTAGGAAGGTGTGAAGGGGATCCCACTGCCGCCGCAAGGATCTGCAACGGCAGTGGACGCCTGGAGTCCTTAGGACTTCTTGACCCAGGACTTGCACCAGCCGACGGCCGGCACGTCCTTGCCGCCGAAGATCGGGCAGGGGCCGGTGGGGTTGGCACCGCCCTGGTACAGCGCGCAGTTGGCGCAGTCCTGGTCGGCCTTCTCGCTCTTCAGGGTGAACTCCATCGCCTTGGCCAGGGCGTCATCGGGGTTCAACGCCTCGGCGGAAGCGGTAGCGGAATAGCTGAGGGTAGCGACAACCGGAATAGCGGCAAGGCCCTTCAGCACCGCACGGCGGCTAACATTTTTTTGATTCATCTAGATGACTCCTTAATGAGCACACAACAAGTTTGATTCAGCTGCGCCTCGCGATGGGCGGGCGGGCCACGGCCCTTGGCAGCATCGCTCAACGTATTGGATTCTCGCATGCAGAACAAGTAATTTTTGCACTACGCAGGGAGCAACCGCCGGAAAGGGGCGCCGCGGCCGCCCGTTGGCGCCCCTCCGCACAGGGGGCCACCAACGAGAAAGGGGCCCTGCCGGGCCCCTTCCGATCTCCGCATGTAGCAGGCGCTCAGTTGGACGTGGTGGTACCGTCGCTGGAACCGTCCGTGGAGCTCCCATCCGTGGAGCTGCCGTCACTCGAGGAATCGTCGGAGGAGGAGTCGTCGGACGAAGAGTCGCCGCTGGCACTGTCGTCACCGCCGGAGGTGTCGTCGCCGCTGGCGCTGTCATCACCGCCAGAGGTGTCGCCTCCGGCGGCCTCGTCGTCGCCGGCACCGAGGGCCTCGTCATCGCCGAAGCCGTCGCCGTCACTGTCGTTGTCGAACTCGCCGTCACCGTCGGCGTCGGCCGGATCGGTGGTCTCGCTGAAGCGCACCCGCTCGACGCTGAGCAGGCCGCGGAACCCCTGGTACCAGTCGTCGATATTGAGCGGATCACCGCCGGGCACGGTGAGCACCAGACCGAGCTGGTAGTCGCCGGGGGTGAGCTGGCTGGTGTCGAGGTCGGTCAGCTCCACCAGACTGACCACCGAATCGGGGATGTCGCTGGTCAGCGGCACCGGGATGGCCGCGCCGCCCGGCACATGGATCACGATGTAGCTCTCCGCCTCGCCGTTCCAGATGGCGGTGAGGCTGCTCGGGTAGACCACCCGCACCTGGAGGGTGTCCCCCGGATAGTAGACGTGGCGGCTGGGAACGATCAGCCCGCGACCGGAACCGGGGCTCCCCTGGGCGTGGGCGTTGGCCGAATTGCCGTGGTCGGCGTTGGACTGGCCGCCGCCGGTGTCGTCGGGGCGGGCCGCAACGGCCGGCAGGGAGAGGGTGGCGGCGAGGGTCGCGGCTGCGAGCCAGTGGAGGGGGTGTTTCATGGCAACGTCTCCTGGTGTGATTAAGGGCCGTGCGCGATCCGTGGCCGGCTCAGGATTTTCCTCACACTCTAGCCAGCGGCGCGATTGATACAACCCCATCACGGACCATCGGCCCGGTTGAGCGGATGGGCGGCATCCCGCGGGGCCGCCTCCTTGGATATCCCGGATTCAGGAGAGGGTGCGCTGCATGTACTCGCGGATCGCCCCGGCGTCGGCCGGCAGGATCTCCATGCGGCTCTCCCGCTCCATCAGGTCGGCAAACGATGCCGGCAGCGGCTCCTCGCGGCCAATCGCCCGCTGCACCGCCTCGGTGAACTTGGCCGGGTGGGCGGTGGCGAGGCAGACCGCGCCGTCCACGCCCTCTGCCCGCGCCGCCGCCACCCCCACCGCGGTGTGCGGGTCGAGCACGTAGCCGGTCGCCTCGAACACCTCGCGGATGGTGGCCAGGGTCTGCTCCTCGTCCACCGCGTGGGCGGCGAAGTCGGTGTGCACCTGCGCCAGCTTCTCTTCGCTCACCTCCAGCCGGCCGGTCGCGGCGAACCCCTCCATCAGCCCCTTCACCGCGGTGGCATCCCCATCCATCAGGTAGTAGAGGTAGCGCTCGAAGTTGGAGGAGACCTGGATGTCCATCGCCGGCGAGAGGGTGGCGTAGCACTCGCCCGAGGCGTAGGCGCCGCTGGCGACGAAGCGGGCGAGGATGTCGTTGCGGTTGGTGGCGATCACCATCCGCTCCACCGGCAGCCCCATCCGTTTGGCCACATAGCCGGCGAAGATGTCGCCGAAGTTGCCGGTGGGCACGCTGAAGACCGGCTTGTGGTTGACGTCACCGCCGCTCAGCCGGCCCCAGGCGTGGAAGTAGTAGACGATCTGCGCCGCGATCCGCGCCCAGTTGATGGAGTTGACCGCGCCGAGCTGGTAGTCGCGCTTGAAGTCGGCGTCGCCGAACAGCTGCTTGACGATCCCCTGGGCGTCGTCGAAGGAGCCCTCGATGGCGATGTTGTGGACGTTGCCATCGAGCACCGAGGTCATCTGCCGCTCCTGCACCGGCGAGACCCGGTTGTGGGGGTGGAGGATGAAGATGTCGATGTTCGCCTTGCCGCGCACGCCGTAGATCGCCGCCGAGCCGGTATCGCCGGAGGTGGCGCCGATGATGTTGAGCTTGCCCCCGTCACGCTTCAGCAGGTACTCGAAGAGGTTGCCGAGGAACTGCAGCGCAACGTCCTTGAAAGCCAGCGTCGGGCCATGGAACAGCTCCAGCACCTGGAAGCCGTCCACCGCCACCAGCGGGGTCACCTCGGGGTGGGTGAAGGTGGCGTAGGAGCGGCGGATCAGCTCCGCCAGGTCGTCGCGGGGGATGTCGTCGCCGACGAAGCGGCCGATCACCTCGATCGCCAGCTCGGCAAAGGGGAGCCCGGCCCAGGCGGCCAGGGTCTCGGCGTCGACGGTGGGAATCGTCTCGGGAAGCAGCAGGCCGCCGTCGGAGGCGAGCCCCATCATCACGGCCTGGGAGAAGGTGAGGGGCGCCACGCCCCCGCGGGTCGAAAGATAACGCATGGATCGGACCTTGAGTGGTGTTGCATCGATCGGCGCGCGCGCTCCGGCAACGCCGCCTGGAGAAGCCGCGTATTGTACAGGCTCGGGTGGAGTCGGACACCCGCCGGCCCGACATGGCGGAGAAGGCCCCCTCCGACAGCGTACCGGGTGGCTCGAATCCGGTCCTCGTGATCAACGCGGAGCCGCGACAAAACTACTTGAGCCACATCAACCCAAGGAAAAAAGGCGTTTTTCCGCCGTTCCCAGCCCCCCTGGGAGCGGTTAAAATTCACCTACCCCCTCTACCCCCCCCGCCTCCGACCACCATGACCGACGGCCTCATCGACCCCCACGGGCGGCGCATCGAGTACGTGCGGCTCTCCGTCACCGACCGTTGCGACCTGCGCTGCTTCTACTGCCTGCCGAAGGGCTTCAAGGAGTTCCGTCCGCCGCGGGAGTGGCTCACCGCGGAGGAGACCGTGCGGGTGATGGCGGCGTTCGCCGCCCTTGGCACCCGGCGCATCCGGGTCACCGGCGGCGAACCCCTGGTGCGCCGCGACATCGTCCCGCTGGTCCGCGCACTGGCCGCCATCCCCGGCATCGACGACCTCTCCCTCTCCACCAACGCCACCCAACTGGAGCGCCACGCCGACGGCCTCCGTGAGGCCGGCATCCAGCGCATCAACGTCAGCCTCGACACCCTCGACCCGGCGCGTTTCCGCGAGATCACCCGCGGCGAGCTGGCGCCGGTGATCCGCGGCCTCGAACGCGCCGCCGCGGTGGGTCTCCAGCCGGTGAAGATCAACATGGTGGTGATGAAGGGGATCAATGATCACGAGGTCTTCGACATGGTCGAGTTCTGCCGCGACCACGGCTTCACCCTGCGCTTCATCGAGGCGATGCCGGTGGGCGACGGCGGGCGGCGCGCCGGCGACCACTTCGTCGACCTCGACGAGGTGCGCCGGCGGCTCGCCGAGCGTTTCGAGCTGATCCCCGATCTGTTCCCCGGCGGCGGCCCCGCCCGCTACGTCCGCCTCGGCGCCAGCGAGCTGCGCATCGGTTTCATCACCCCCCTCTCCCGCCACTTCTGCGACACCTGCAACCGGGTGCGCCTGGCGGTCGACGGCACCCTTTTCATGTGCCTCGGCCAGGACCACCAGTACCCGCTACGCCCGCTGCTGCGCGCCGGCGCGAGCGACGAGGCGCTGCACGCGGCGATCCTCGAGGCGATCGCCCTCAAACCGCAGAAACACGAATTCCAGGAAAAACCCGACCGGATCCTCCGCTACATGTCCCTCACCGGCGGCTGAACCCGCATTCGATACGGCGCCCGATGATCGAACCATGGAGGGCATGGGGCGGAACGAAAAACATGAAGTCTTCTTCCTGCCCTTCGTTCCGCTTCATGCCCTTCATGGTTAGAATCCCCGGTTTGCGACCGAGAAAGGGGAATGAACGATGGATTGGGGCGAGCAGGCACTGCTGGATGGACGTGTTCACGAGGGCTTCCAGGCCTACGAAGAGCGCCTTGCCGCGCCGGAGATCGCCGACCACGCCGAGCAGGTCTTCCGCTCCTTCGGGATGTCCGCCCAACAGCTGGAGCCGTTCCGCTGGCGCGGCCAGAATCCGGCGCGCAAGGCCATCCTGGTCTACCCCGAACAGGGCTACGGCGACGCCATCTTCTTCTCCCGCTTCCTGCTGCCGCTGAAGCAGAAGAAGTGCACCATCCTGCTGAAGGCCCAGGACCGCTTGGAGTCGCTGTTCGAGGCGAGCTTCGCCTTCTGCGACTACCTCTCCCCCGACCGCCCCCATCAGGTGGACATCCAGTACATCAGTTCACTGCTCTCGCTGCCCTGCCACCTCGGGGTCAAGAAATACGACCGCAAGGGGCGCTACATCAATCCGCCGCAGCACCACCCCCGCGCAGCCCTGATCGACGACGGCGACGACGCCCGGCGGGTCGGGCTGTGCTGGAGGAGCAACGTCGGCACCGAGCTGGCGCACAGCAAATCGATCGACCTGCCGACGATCCTCGACGAGGCGCGCCGCGCGGAGGGGGGAGAGCGGAGCGCCTTCTACTCCTTCCAGCTCCAGCCCACCGGGCAGGAACGGGAGCTTTTCGCGACCCACGGCGTCCATGACCTCGCCCCCGCGCTGGACGACTTCTCCGACACCGCCCACTTCCTCTCCCGGATGGACCGGGTGATCACCATCGACACCGCCGTGGCCCATCTGGCGGCCGCCATCGGAACACCGACCACGGTACTGCTCACCAACCGCCGCGAATGGCGCTGGGCCCACGACGACGGCCACAGCCGCTGGTACCGCCACGCCACGGTGCGGCAGGTCTAGCC